>NZ_DDCI01000025.1:0-25427 GCF_002335265.1 Cupriavidus sp. UBA2010 | reverse complement strand
TGGTTGAGTGTTTGGCCGGTGCCGACCACAACCAGCTCTGCTGGGTTTGCCCATCCGGGCGCAATGCGGCCATGGCATCCCGCCAGCGCACCAGTTGTTCGGGCAGCACAGATGCCGCAATCGTTTTGGCTGTTTCTTCTTCGAGTTGTCCCAGCGCCGCTGTGACCAGGACACGGATGTCACGGTCGCGCAGGATCAGGATCTTGCTTTGATACAACCAGCGCCGAGCGAATACGAGCAATTGATCCCGATCGGCGCAGCGGGCCACCTCATCGCGCAGGGTGCGTACCAGGGCGCGACGTTGGTGCTCCGTCATCCAATGAAACCCCAGGACATCACAGGCCAGTTGTTGATGGTCAAAGAGGGTTCGACCGCGAACATACAGGGCTCGCAGGGATGCCAGTTCAACAGCAGTGATGCCGATTTCGTCACCCAGATGGCGCCACAGGGTTGTCGGAACGATGCGCACCGAATTCAGCAGGCGCCCGCTCAAGCGCAAGAAACCTATGTGCAGTGCCAGACCCAGCTTGTGGGCGTTGCTTCGGCGGGCGTTGATGAGCTCGCGCTCAGTACGGCTGTACGTGAAAAACGACTGAAGCTCGAAGGTGCTGATTTCCCTTGGCAGCTCTCGCAGGCCAAGGTAGGTTGTGTGCCAGCTTTGCATCTTGTGTCTCCGGTGATTGGGGCAGACACAATACGCCTGAAAAAGTGAACAGGAAAACCAATGAAATCAAGGGCTTATCAGACCACCCCTACGCCAGTGCTCGATCTCCTACCGTCACTTTTGACAACGAAAACAAATCGACCCCCTTGCAGGCATACAGTTGCTTGAGGAAGGGCTTGCGCGGTCGGCTCGGCGCCGACCCGTGGCAGCGCTTCATTTGATCGCGGCCGAAGTCCGCACAAGGCTGGTGGCTGTCACTCGACCTCTCTGCAGGCCATCGTAGAGGCGCCTCCACCGGCCGCTCACTGGTCAAGGTGTCACGCGACCGCTCACGCTGCACTGGCGTCTTTGATGGAGCCGTTCGTTGACCGGGTTGATGTGCAGGCGATCCGCACCTATCAAGTGTCGTTTCACAGACGCCGCACAGTCACATCTACCGACCAAGCGTCCCCAAACGAAAACACTCCCGTCAACCTCCCCCCCACCTCCAGCTCACAAGCCTTTGTCAGCCCACCCGTGATCACCAGATCACCCGCCTCCAGCCGCTGACCAAACGCGGCCAGCTCCCGCGCCAGCCGCGCCACCGCGTCCAGCGGGTGGCCGTCGGCATCGGCGCCCACGCCCTGTCCCAGCGTGTGGTGGCTGCCGTCGTGCAGGCGCACCGCCACGGTGCCCGCCGCCATCAGGTCGGTCACCGGCAGGCGTGGCCCGACGACGACCTGGCCGGCGGACGAGTTGTCGGCGGTGTTCTGTTCGAGGTTGAAGCGGTAGCCTGTCCAGGTGGAGTGCACGACTTCGAGGCAGGCGTAGGCGCCCTCCACGGCGGCGACCACGGTGTGGCGGTCGACGGGCGCGTGCCGCGCGTCGAGGGCGGTTTGGAGGCGCAGCCCGATCTCGGGTTCGACCCGCGGCTGCACCAGGCGCTCGTGCACCGCGTCGCCCGAGTTCAGCAGCATCCGGTCGGTCAGCGGCCCGATGTTGGGCCGGGCTATGCCCATCTGGCGGCGCATCACTTCCGACGTGTAACCCAGCTTCCACCCGACCACGCGCTCGCCGGCGGCCAGGCGCAGGCCGAGCAGCGCGCGCTGGATGGCGTAGGCGGTGGCGAGGTCGGGCGTGCCGATGGTGGCTGCGGCGTCCAGTGTCCGACCGGCCTGGCGGGCGGCCCAGATCGCTTCGGCGAGTTGGTTGGGCGTCTGGGTCATGGGGGGGCTCCGCCTGGAAAGGTTGAGGGTGGGGCGCGCCGGCTATGGCAGGTCGGGCGCGCCCAGCAGCGCGTGGCCCTGGCCGATGAGGGCCTCGATGCCGAGCGCGATGCCGATCAGCCGCGCTTCGGCGCGCGGCGGCCCCATCAGCTGCAGGCCCACCGGCATCCGGTTGGCGTCGAGGCCCACGGGCATCGTCAGCGCGCACCAGCCGAACAGGTTGCTGATGGCGGTGTTGCGCATGGCCTTCATGTTGGCCGGCGCGTAGGTCTCCACCGTGCCGATGTCGGCCAGCCGCGGCGGCGAGGCGGGCACGGTGGGCGTGAGCAGGACGTCGACGTCGTCGAACAACCGGGCCGCGCCCGCGCCGCAGCGCTGCAGCACGGCCTTGCGCCGCAGGTACTCGACGGAAGACACCTGCTCGGCCCAGCGCACGCGGTCGCGCACCACCGGGTCCAGCCGCTCCACCTTGTGCGGGAAGTGCTGGTCGAGGTAGGCCGCGAGTTCGGACGCTGCGAGGCCGCCGCGGCGGAAGATGTCGAAGGCTTCCTCGCAGTGCGGCAGCGGGAACCGGACCACCTGCGCGCCGGCCTGGGCGAGGCGCTGAACGGCCGCTTCCACGGCGGCGGCGATGCTCGGGTCGATGTCGTCCCAGAAGTGGTTGGTCGGCACGCCGACGCGCAGTCCTTGCACGCGCACCGGGGCAGGCGCGGGCAGGCCCTGGCTCTCTGTGTCGAGGGCGGCGAACGCGTAGGCCAGGTCTTCCACCGTGCGGGTGAGCACGCCCGCGGTGTCGAGCGAGGACGACAGGGGCACGATGCCTTCGACCGGCCAGCGCCCCACGGTGGTCTTCAGGCCCACCTGTCCGGTCATGGACGCGGGCACGCGCACCGAACCGGCGGTGTCGGTGCCCAGCGCCAGCAGGGCGCTGCCCTGCACCAGCGAGACGCCCGCGCCCGCGCTGGACCCGCCTGGCACGCGGTGCTCGTGGGGTGACCAGGGGTTCCGGGGCGTGCCCCAGTGGGCGTTGACGCCAAGACCCCCGAACGCGAACTCGACCGTGTGCGTCTTGCCGACCACGATGCCCAGTTGCCGCTGCAGCCGCGCGACCAGCGGGCCGGCCGCCTGCCAGGCTTCGGGCAGGGCCTCGTCGCTGCCCGCAAACACCGGCAGGCCGGGCACGCCGTACAGGTCCTTCACCGACACCGGCAAGCCCATCAGCGGGCCCAGGTCCTGGCCCTGGTCCAGCAGGGTGTCGACCGCAGCGGCGGCGCTGCGGGCGCGCGCGCCGTCCCAGGTCTTGTAGGCGTTGAGCCGGGGTTCCATGCGCGCGTGGTGTTGCGCGCAGGTGTCGATCAGGGCCACCGCCGTCAGTTCGCGGCGGCGCAGGCGGGCGGCGTGCTCGGCCAGCGACAGGTGGGCAGCGTTCAAGGGCCTTCTCCTCGGGGTGTGGTGAACAGGGTGTGTCCCATTGTCACCACCCGGCCGCCAAGTCCGCGGCGATCTCTTCTGGTGTGCCCAGGCGGTTCATCGGCGTGTCGCGCAGCAACTGGGTGTAGATGGCTTTCATCCAGCCGGTCTCGGCCTCGCTCAGCGGCTGCGGGTTGCGCGGCACGATGCGCTGGCCGTTGTCGATGGCACCGGGCGAGACGCACCCAGATGGTGCCGCCCACGTTGTGCACCGACGCGTCGACGCGGCCATGGGCCTGCAGGGCCGCCTGCACCACGCGCCCCTGGTAGCGCTGGGCGGCGATTCCGGTCCTGGTCAGCGGCCGAGGTCTTTGGCGCTGACGCCCGCGATGCCCCAGTTCTCCTTGGGCATTTCGTGGATCCAGACGCGGATGGTTTCCTTCTTCGCGTCGATGGCCTCGTGCAGCGCCTGGGTGACCTTCTCGATCACGGCCTTCTTCTGCTCGGGCGTGCGGCCTTCGAGTATGTAGATCTGTGCGAACGGCATGGTGGTGGTCTCCTGGGTCAGTTGGCTTTGATGTCCAGCTTGCGGATCAGGGCACCCCAGCGGTTGTTCTCGGCCTTGATGAAGGCGTCGAACTCCTGGGGCGTGGTGACGCGCAGGTTGCCGGAGATGTTGTCGAACGCGGCCTGGGCCTCGGCGGTCTTGGCGCCTTTGGCCCAGGCGTCGTGCAGCTTCTGCACGACGGCGGCCGGGGTGGCGGCGGGGGCGACCAGGCCGAACCAGGTCTCCACCGCGAAGCCGGGGTAACCGGACTCGGCCACGGTCGGTACGTCCGGCAGGGCCTTGGCGCGCGTGGGCGAGGTGACGGCCAGCGCCTTGAGCTTGCCGCTGCGGATGTGCTGCAAGGTGGTGGCCAGCGAGCTTTCCATGCTCATGATCACCGTGCCCGAGAGCAGGTCCGGCACGATCTGGCTCGACCCCTTGTAGGGGATGTTGGTGAGTTCGATGCCGGCCACCGACTGCAGCAGCTCGGCCGCCAGGTGGTTGCTGGTGCCGATGCCGGACGTGGCGTAGCCGAGCTTGCCCGGGTTGGCCTTGGCGTAGGCCACCAGACCCTTGAGGTCGGCGAACGGTGCGCTCGGGTGCACGACGATCACGCAGGGCGTGGTGCCCACCAGCGAGATCGGGGCGAAGTCCTTTTCCACCTGGAACGGCAGCTTGTCGTAGAGGTAGGGCGCGATGGCCAGGCTGCTGATGGCCGACAGCCCGATGGTGTAGCCGTCCGGTGCGGCCTTGGCCACCGCGTCGGTGCCGATGTTGCCGCCGGCGCCGGCCTTGTTCTCGACCACGAAGGACTGGCCCAGCGCGTCGCCCATGGCCTTGGCGGCGGTGCGGCCCATGATGTCGGTGGGTCCACCCGGTGGGAAGGGCACGATGAGCTTGACGGGACGGGCGGGGTAGGCGTCCTGCGACCAACCAGCGGCGGGTGCCAGGGCCAGGCCGGCCCCCACGGAGGCGATGAAATCTCTGCGTTGCATAGGGTGCGTTCCTCAGGCCGCTTTTTTCTGCTCGCGCGCATCTCGCGCGCGAGCCATGGTCATGGCCGTGTCTTCGATCATGTCTTCCTGGCCACCGACCATCTTCTTGCGGCCCAGTTCGACCAGGATGTCGCGCGCCGACAGGCCGTACTTGACGGCGGCGCGTTTGGCGAACAGCAGGAAGCTGCCGTACACGCCGGCGTAGCCCAGCGTGAGCGCGTCGCGGTCGATGCGGATCGGGAAGTCCATGATGGGCGTGACCAGGTCTTCGGCCACGTCCTGGATCTTCCAGACGTCCACACCGGTCTGCACGTCCATGCGGTCGAGCACGGCGACCAGCACTTCCATCGGCGTGTTGCCTGCGCCCGCGCCCAGGCCGGCGGCGGCAGCGTCGATGCGGGTGGCGCCACATTCAATGGCGGCGACCGAGTTGGCCACGCCCATGGCCAGGTTGTGGTGGCCGTGGAAGCCCAGCTCGGTCTCGGGCTTGAGCGCGTCGCGCACGGCCTGCAGGCGGGCCTTCACGTCGGCGGGCAGCATGTAGCCGGCCGAGTCGGTGATGTAGATGCAGTTGGCGCCATAGCCCTCCATCAGCTTGGCCTGTTTCACCAGGCCTTCGGGGCTGTTCATGTGGGCCATCATCAGGAAGCCCACGGTGTCCATGTCGAGCTTTCGGGCGAAGGTGATGTGCTGCTCGCTCACGTCGGCTTCGGTGCAGTGCGTGGCCACGCGGATGGTGTGCACGCCCAGGCCGTGCGCCATCTTCAGGTGGTCGACGGTGCCGATGCCGGGCAGCAGCAGGGCCGAGACCTTGGCCTGCTTCATCAGCGGGATCACGGTGCCCAGGTACTCCTCGTCGGAGTGGGCCGGGAAGCCGTAGTTGACGCTGGAGCCGCCCAGGCCGTCGCCGTGGGTGACCTCGATCAGCGGCACACCGGCGGCGTCGAGGCCGCAGGCGATGCTCTTCATCTGTTCGAGCGTCATCAGGTGGCGCTTGGGGTGCATCCCGTCGCGCAGGGTCATGTCGTGCAGGGTGATTTTTTGCTGGCTCATGGGGTGCTCCGGATCAGGCGGCGACGGGTTCGAGCACGAGCTCGCCCTTCAGGATTTCTTCGGCAAACATCTCGGCGGTGCGCGCGGCGGCGGCGGTCATGATGTCCAGGTTGCCGGCGTACTTGGGCAGGTAGTCGCCCAGGCCCTCGACCTCCATGAAGACCGAGACGCGGTTGCCGTCGAAGACGGGGCCGTTGACCAGCTTGTAGCCCGGCACGTACTTCTGCACTTCCTTGATCATGTCGTGCACCGACTTCGTGATCGCGGCCTCGTCGGGCGTGCCTTCGACCAGGCAGTGCACCGTGTCGCGCATGATCAGCGGCGGCTCGGCCGGGTTGATCACGATGATGGCCTTGCCCTTCTTGGCGCCGCCCACCTTCTCGACCGCGCCGGCCGTGGTGCGGGTGAACTCGTCGATGTTCTTGCGCGTGCCGGGACCGACCGATTTGCTGGACACGGTGGCGACGATCTCGCCGTAGCTCACCGGCTGCACGCGGCTGACCGCGTAGACCATGGGGATGGTGGCCTGGCCGCCGCAGGTGACCATGTTCACATTCATCTCGCGCTGGCCGACGTGCTGCTTGAGGTTGACCGGCGGCACGCAGTAGGGGCCGATGGCGGCGGGCGTGAGGTCGATCATCATCGCGCCCTGCTCATTGACCTTGCGCGAGTTCTCGGCGTGCACGTAGGCGCTGGTGGCGTCGAACACGATCTGCACACCGTCGGCCTTCATGTGCGGGATCAGGCCGTCCACACCCTCGGCGGTGGTCTTGATGCCCATCTCCTTGGCGCGCTTGAGACCGTCGGAGTTGGGATCGATGCCCACCATCCACACGGGTTCGAGCAAGGGGCTGCGCTGCAGCTTGGCCAGCAGGTCGGTGCCGATGTTGCCGGGCCCGATCAGGGCGCACTTGATTTTTTTGGTCATGGGTTGACTCCTGGGGGAAGAAGAAAAAAGGTTCAGGTGAGCGTGCGCACCACGCCACCGTCCACCCGCAGCGCGGCGCCGGTGGTGGCGCTGGCCTGCGGGCTGCAGACGTAGGCCACCATGGCCGCCACCTCGTCGGGGCGGATGAAGCGGCGCAGCAGCGAGGTGGGGCGCGCGTCGCGGAAGAAGCGGGCCGCGGCTTCGTCGAAGCTCAGGCCCTGCTGCGCGGCGAGCGTGTCGAAGAAAGCGCGTGCGCCTTCGGTCAGCGTGGGGCCGGGCAGCACGCTGTTGACCGTGACGGCGGTGCCGGCGCAGCACTCGGCCAGGCCGCGTGCCACGGACAGCTGGGCCGACTTGCTCATGCCGTAATGCACCATCTCGGCCGGCGGGCAGATGCCCGACTCGCTGGAGATGAAGACGATGCGGCCGCGGTTGCGCGTCAGCATGCCGGGCAGCGCGGCGCGGGCGAGGCGCACGCCGCTCATCACGTTGACCTCGAACAGGTGCTGCCAGTCGGCGTCGGCGATCTGCTCGAAGGGCTTGGGCTCGAAGATGCCGAGGTTGTTGACCAGGATGTCCACATCGGCCAGCCGGGTCGCCACCTGCTCGCAGCCGGCGGCGGTGCCCAGGTCGGCGGCGATGCCCGACACCTCGGCCTGCGGGTGCTGTTGGCGCAGGGTCTGCAGGGCGCGCTGCACCGACGCCTCGCCGCGGCCGTTGAGCACCACATGGGCGCCGTCGGCCAGCAGGGCCTGGGCGATGGCCAGGCCGATGCCAGCGGTCGAGCCCGAGACGAAGGCGGTCTGCCCCGCCAGGGGGCGTGGTGCCGGGCTCATGGGCGCCCTCCTACGGGCGGACGGGCGTGCAGCCAGCCGGCCAGCCAGCGGGTCAGGCGCGGCGCCACCACCCAGGTCATGAGGACCACCACCAGCACGGTGATGACCATGGTGCGCGGCACCAGCGGCCAGTCGGCCAGCAGCGGCGCCACGGTGAGGAACAGCAGCAGCACGGTCGGGAAGATGCCCAGCCAAGTCACGATCGCCACCTTCCAGCGCGGCGGCGCCTTGGTGGTGCTGCCCGCCGGCGCGAACCAGTAGTCCAGCCCGCTGACCCGGCGCATCTCCTGCGCACCGACGGTGTGGGGTGCGACTTGCGCGAGCCAGCGGGCCCGCTCGGGCGAGTCCTGCCAGGCGGCCAGGTGCGCCTCGTTGTCGAAGGCGAAGACCACGTGGTAGAGCAGGGGCTCGTCGCCGCCGCCGGCCTCGCCAGGGCGCACCAGCTGGCCGCCCAGGTGGCCGCCCAGGTGGCCGGGGAAGTGGGTCGCTGCCTCGATCATGCCGGCCATGGCCGTCTCGAAGCCGGCCACGCCTTGGGGTGCGACCCGGCGCGTGACCAGCACGGTCACGGCGCGCGACGGGGTGGCGGGTGCGTTCATGGGTGCAGGCGGCTCAGGGCGGCGCTCAGACGAATCGCATGCCAACCGTGCCCAGGTCCTGGAAGCGCACGTTCACGCTGTCGCCGGCCTGCACCGCAATGGCTTCGGTCACGCCGCCGGTCATGATGAAGCTGCCCGTCGGGATCTCCTGACCGCGCGCGCCCAGGTGGTTGGCCAGGGCGGCGATGGCGGCGGCCGGGTGGCCCATCACGGCGGCGCCGGCGGCCATGGCCACGATCTGGCCGTTCTTCTCCAGCACCACGCCCAGCGTGCGCAGGTCCAGGTCTTCCACACGACGGGCGCGGCCACCGATCACGAAGCGCGAGGCCGAGGTGTTGTCGGCGATCACGCTCTTGAGGTCGAACTTGAAGTCGCGGTAGCGGCTGTCGATGATCTCCACGCCGGGGATCACGAAGTCGATCGCGGCCATCACGGCGCCGACGTGGCAGCCCGGACCTTTGAGCGGCGCCTTGGTGACGACGCAGATCTCGGCCTCGACCTTGGGGTGGATGAGTTCGGAGGTCTTGATGTCGCTGCCTTCGGCGCAGGCCATGTAGTCGCTGACGAAGCCGAAGACCGGCGTGTCCACGCCCATCTGCTTCATCTTGGCGTAGGAGGTCAGGCCGCACTTGAGGCCCACCGTCTTGTGGCCACGGCTTTCCTTGCGCGCGCGGATCAGGTCCTGGATCGCGTAGGCGTCGTCCCAGTCCATGTCCGGGTGGTCGTCGGTGATCTTGGTGACGTCGTGCGCCTTCAGCTCGGCGTTTTCCAGGTGCTCGGCGAGCTGGGCGAGGGTGTTCTTGTCGAGTTTCATGTGGTTGTTTCCTTCCCGCTCAGGCGACGAAACGCACCGACGTGCCGCCCAGGCCGCCGACGCTGCAATACAGGCTGTCGCCCGCGACCACCGGCACCAGCGGCGACTGCGAGCCAGAGAGGATGATGTCGCCGGCCTTGAGGCCGATGCCCAGACGGCCGAGCGTGTTGGCCAGCCAGGCCACCGCGTTGACCGGCGAGCCCTGCACCGATGCGCCGCAGGACGTGCTGATGATTTCGCCGTTCTTTTCCAGCACCATGCCGGCCAGCGCGAGGTCGAGGTCGCGCGGGCTCTTGCGCAGGCCGCCGAGCGTGAGCACGCCGCAGGAGGCGTTGTCGGCCACGGTGTCCTGGATCTTGATCTTCCAGTCCTTGATGCGCGAGTCGACGATCTCGAAGCACGGCATCACGCAGTCGGTGGCGCGCAGCACGTCGGCCGCGGTGACGCCGGGGCCTTCGAGGTCGCGCGCCAGGATGAAGGCGACCTCTGCCTCGGCCTTGGGCGCGATCATGCTGCTCACCGGGATGGGCTGGCCTTCGTTGTAGACCATGCCCGAGAGCAGGTGGCCGAAGTCGGGCTGGTTGACCTTGAGCATGTCCATCACGACCTTGCTCGTCACGCCTATTTTCTTGCCCACCACGCGCTCGCCCGCGTCCAGCCGGCGCTGGATCATGCGCAGCTGGATCTGGTAGGCGTCCTCGATGGTGATGTCCGCTTCGCGGTCGGTCAGCGGAGCGACGGGTTGGCGGTCGAGCAGCGACTGGTAGAGCTCGTCGCCGTAGTGCTGGATCTTGGAGTTGTCCATGGTGTTCTGTGTGGGAAAAGGGGTCAGGCGGACGCGGCGCCCTGCGCGTCGGCTTCGGCGAGGAAGTTCGACACCAGCTGGGCGAAGCGCGCGGCGTGTTCGATCTGCGTCCAGTGGCCGCAGTGGCCGAACACGTGCAGCTGGCTGTTGGGAATCCACTGGCTCAGCGTGAGCGAGGTCTGCAGCGGAATCACCTGGTCCTCGCGGCCGTGGACGATGAGCGTCTCGTGCGGCAGCGCGCGGATCGCCGATTCGGGGCTGGCCATGGCGTCGACCCAGCGCTGGCGCGGGGCCGGGAACATGGCCGAGAAGGATTCCTGGAAGCCGGGGCGGATGCTGGCCTGGTAGCGCAGCTCGGCCAGCTCGTCGGTGACCAGCGCGCGGCTGTGGGCGAAGATGTCCAGCAGGCGCTTCATGGTGGCCAGCGAGGGCTCGTAGCCCCAGACCGCGTCCAGGCCCGGCGTGATCGGGAAGGGCACACCGACCGAGCCCATGAGCACCAGGCGGCGCACGCGCTGCGGCGCGCGGATCGCCAGCGCCAGCGAGAGCGCGCCGCCAAAGCTGTTGCCGACCACGTCGGCTTTCTCGACGCCCATCGCGTCCATGACATCCAGCGCCTGCTGGACCCAGGTGTCCATGTTGTAGGTCATGCCGGCGGGGCGGTCGGTGTAGCCGAAGCCCACCATGTCGGGCGCGATGACTCGCCGATCCTTGGCGATGACCGGCATGGCGAGGCGCCAGTTGGCCCAGGCGCTTACACCCGGACCGGAGCCGTGGATGAACAGCACCGGAGGCTGTCCCGGCTTGGAGCTGCCGAGGTCGTGCACGTTGGTGTTGAAGCTGCCTGTGCGAACGCTCAGCGCAATTTCAGGGTTGTGTGGGGCATTCATGTGTCTTGTCCTTGAGGTCTTTGCTTTGAAGGGGCGGCGAGTGGGCCGGGACGACTGGTTCCGTTCATGTCCCCCGTCGGTCGCTGCGCGCTCGCCTCCTCCTTTACTTCACTGCACCAGTCGCCCCGGCCCACTCGCTGTCGGCGCACGAGGCCGTTCGTCCAGGGCAGCCGTGGAACCGGCTATGCCGGGCCACAGGCGGCGTCCCCCTCGAAGCGTCGAAGACGCGCAACGGAGGGGGGAAGCCGCGCAGCGGCGCAGGGGGGAGATCACAGCTTCACCATCACGTTGCGGAGTTCCGTGTAGAACTCCAGCGAGTGCACGCCGCCCTCACGGCCGATGCCGGACTGCTTGGCGCCGCCGAACGGCGTGCGCAGGTCGCGCAGGAACCAGCTGTTGACCCAGGAAATGCCGACCTCCATGCGCTGCGCCACGCGGTGCGCGCGCGCCAGGTCACGCGTCCAGATGGCGGTGGCCAGGCCATACTCGTTGTCGTTGGCCTTCTGCAGCACCTCTTCTTCACTGTCGAACGGGGCGATGTGGCAGCAGGGTCCGAAGATCTCTTCCTTGATGACGCGCGCCGTCTCGGGCAGGCCGGTCCAGATGGTGGGCTGCACCCAGCAGCCGTCCTGGAGCTCGCCGGGCATGTCGGGCACGCCGCCACCCGTGACCACCGTCGCGCCCTCCTGCACCGCCAGCCGGTAGTACGAAAGCACCTTGGCCTGGTGTTCCTTGCTGATCAGCGGGCCCAGCTTGGTGTCGGCGTCCTCGGGCAGGCCGATCTTCCAGCCCTCGACCTGCTGCTTCAGCGCGGCGACGAATCGGTCGAAGATCGGGCGTTCCACGTAGACGCGCTCGGTCCCCAGGCAGACCTGGCCGCTGTTGACGAAGGCCGAGCGCAGCGTGCCCTCGATGGCGGCGTCGAAGTCGCAGTCGGCGAACACGATGGCGGCGTTCTTGCCGCCCATCTCCAGGCTCACAGGGCGCGCGCCCTTGGCGGCGGCCTTCATGATGACCTCGCCGGTGCGCGTCTCGCCGGTGAAGGTGATGGCATCGATGCCGGGGTGGCTGGTGACGAATTCACCGGCCGATCCAGGGCCGAAGCCGTGCACCACGTTGTAAACGCCCTTGGGAATGCCGACCTGGTTCATCACCTCGCCGAGCATGGCCGCGGTGCGCGGGGTTTCCTCGGACGGCTTGACCACCACGGTGTTGCCGCAGGCGAGCGCCGGGCCGACCTTCCAGGTCATCAGCAGCAGCGGCAGGTTCCAGGGGCAGATCACGCCGACCACGCCCAGGGGTGTGCGCAGGCCGTAGCTGATGGCAGTGCCGCCGTCGGGCGTGGTCATCTGGAAGCTCTCGGTCGGCACGTTCTTCACCACGTCGGCGAACACCTTGAAGTTGGCAGCGCCGCGCGGAATGTCGATGTGCGAGGCCAGGCTCCGGGGCTTGCCGGTGTCGGCGCACTCGGCCTCCAGGAATTCGTCGAAGCGGCGCGTGATCTCGGCCACCAGCGCTTCGAGCAGCTCCACCCGCTGGGCCAGCGGCATGCGGCCCCAGGGGCCCTTGAGCGCCGCGCGCGCAGCGGACACAGCGGCATCGACCTCGGCCTGGCCGGCTTCCGCCACCTGACCGATCACGGCGTTGGTGGTCGGCGTGCGGTTGTCGAACCACTTGCCGGTGGCCACGAATTCGCCGTTGATGAAGTTCAGAATCTGATTGGCTAGCATGTCACTCTCTCATTGGTGGGTGGGCCGTTGCGGGCTGCACACTCTCATCGGTGCGCCCGGCAGCCAGCCGGCGGGGTAGCGGCGCACGAGGCGCCGCGTCGGGAAAAAGTCCAGTGGGTCATATGTCTCCGCCTCTCGGGGCATGCTTTGCCGCGTCCACACAGCCATGAAGGCAACGATAGGCGGCCGACTTCATACTGTCCAATACCAAATTTTCTAAACTCAATACCCTCTCGGTATGAGAAAGCAAAGGAGCCCATGGACCTGCGGCAGATGAAATACTTTTTGGCCCTGGCCCAGGAGCTGCACTTCGGCCGCGCGGCGCAGCGGCTGCACATGGCCCAGCCGCCGCTCACGCGGCAGATCCGGGGGCTGGAGGAAGAGCTGGGCGCGGAGCTGTTCCTGCGCACGCCCAAGGGCGTGGAACTGACGGCCGCGGGCCAGACGCTGCTGGACGAGGTGCCCAACATCCTCTCGCTGGCCCAGCGCGCCAGCGAGCGCACCCGGCTGGCCGGCCAGGGACTGATCGGCCGGCTCGACGTCGGCATCTTCGGCTCGGGCGTGCTCGACGTGATCCCGCGGCTGCTGGCGGACTTCCACCGCGAACGCCCCGCCGTGCGCCTGGAGCTGCACAACATGACCAAGGCCCAGCAGCTGCAGGCCTTGCGCGAGCGCCGCATCACCGTGGGCTTCAACCGGCTGGTGCAGGCGGAGCCCGGACTGGGCGTCCAGATCGTGCTGCGCGAACCGCTGGTGGTCGGCCTGCCCGAGACGCATCCGCTGAGCGCGCGCGCGCAGATCGATCTGCGCGATCTCAGCGGCGTTCCCATGATCCTGTACCCCAACGCCCCCCTGCCCGGGCTGGCGCAGGAGGTGGCCAGCGCCTTCGCGCGCGAAGGTGCGCAGCTCGAGGTGGCCCAGGAGGTCGAGGACGTGCTGACCTGCGTGGCCCTGGTGGCGAGTGGCTTCGGCTGCTGCATCACGACCCAATCCGCCATGAGCCTGCGCCTGCCCGGCGTGGCCTACAGGCCGCTGCGCTCGCGCCATCTGCACGATATCGCCCTGTGCTGCCTCTACCGCACCGACGACAACTCGCCGGTGCTGGCCGCCTTCCTGCGGGTCGTGCAGTCCTTCGCCGCCCGGCAAGGCGCCAGGGCCGCATGAAGCACGCCGCGGCGCCCGCCTGGGGCTGTTGCGAGGCATCCATGCGCTCACGCCTCGGCGGCTTCGGCCAGGAAGTCACCGACCAGCCGTGCAAAGCGCGCCGCGTGCTCGATCTGCGTCCAGTGGCCGCAGCGGCCATACACATGCAGCTGCGCTTTTGCGATCCATTCGGCCAGCGTGTAGGCGTTGGACAGCGGGATCACCCGGTCCTCCCGGCCATGCACGATCAGGGTCTCGTGCGGAAGGCCGCGGATGTCCTGCTCCGCGCTCGCCAGCGCATCCACCCAGCGCTGGCGCGGCGCGGGGAACATCGCCGCGAACGACTCCTGGAAACCCGGGCGGATGCTGGCCTCGTAGCGCAGCCGCGCCAGCTCGTCGTTCACCAGCGCGCGGTCCCAGGCGAAGCAGTCCATGATCGCGCGCATGTTCTCGAATGACGGGGTGTAGCCCCAGACCGCATCCAGCCCTGGAGTGATCTGGAACGGCACGCCCACGCTGCCCATCAGCACCAGGCGGCGCACCCGCTCGGGGTGGCGGATCGCCAGCGCCAGCGCGAGGCCTCCGCCAAACGAGTTGCCCACGAGGTCCGCGCGTTCGATGCCCAGCGCATCGAGCAGGCCCACGGCCTGGCGCACCCAGGCGTCCATGCCATAGGCGAAGCCCTCAGGCCGCTCGCTGTAGCCGAAACCCACCATGTCGGGCGCGATCACGCGCGCGCGCTCGGACAGCGCGGGCATCACGAGCCGCCAGTTGGCCCAGGCCGAGACACCCGGGCCCGAGCCATGGATCAGCAGCACCGGGTCGCCGCTGCCCATGTCGTGGTAGTTGGTGCGGATGCCGGCCGCCACGATGGCGTGCGCGACTTCCGGGTTGTGTGGCGCTGCGCCATCAGGATGGGAAGTAGACATTTCTCAGCTCCGCAGGGTCAGTGCGCATCCGCCCGGCCCGGCCCATCGGGCACGAGGCCCAGGGCCCGCAGGCCGGCCTGCGCGATTGCTTCGTCTTGTGCTTCACTGCCGCCGGACACGCCGATGCCGCCGATGCGCGCGCCGCCCTCCACGATCGGCAGACCGCCGCCGAAGGCCACGAAGCGCGGGCGCAGCACCAGGCCCTCGCGCACGGCCTCGGAGTGCGAGGCCAGCGCCGCGTGCCATGCGCCCGTGGGCAGGCCGAAGCTCGCAGCGGTGTAGGCCTTGTCGGTGGCAATGTCCACCGAGTGCAGCGGCGCGCCAGCCATGCGCACGAAGGCGGCAGGCACGCCGGCCGCGTCGACCACCGCCACGTTGACGCGCACGCCCAGCGCCGTGGCGTGCCGCACCGCGGCCTCCACGGCACGCAGCGCGGCCGGTGCGTCGATGACGGGCTGGGCCACGCTGAGCGCGGCGGCGGAGGTGCGGGGCATGCGGTCCTCCATCAGAAGGCCTTCACGAGCGTGAAGCGCAGCAGCGAGCCCTTGGGCTGCGCGCCCGTGCCCGCCTCGGCGCGCAGTTCCTTGTAGAACGCTCCCTTGAGGAACAGGCCCGCGCCGGGCACGGGGTAGACCAGCTCGGCGCCCAGCGCATGGCGCGAGGCCTTGCTGGTGCTGGCGCCTGGCCCGCTGTCCTCGCTGGTCTGCCACTGGCTGTAGCCGACCACGCCCGCCTGCCACCCGCCAAAGGACTTGCCCAGCCCCCATTCGAGCGTGACCTGGTTGCCCGGGCGGAAGCCCGCGCCGGTCTTGCCGTTGCGCTCGAAGCGCATCAGCGCGGACCCCGAGACGGTCTTCGCGCCGTCGAAGTAGTAGGTCAAGCCCCCCGTGAGCATGGTGCTCTTGAAGCCCTTGCCCGGCGATGCCGGGTAGCTCGTGCTGGCGGTGTCGAACCACATGCCGGCCGCGGCCACGGCGTCCCACTGCGGGCCGTGCCAGCCCAGCACCAGCGGGCCCAGGTACACGTCGCCCACGCCCGAGCGGGTGTCGGCAATGCCGGCCGCGTTGATGGTGAGCGAGGTGCGCACCACGGGCACGATGGCCTCCATGCCGTAGTCGGCGCCCAGCAGCTTGTGCGGCGTGATCCACACGAAGCGGTTGGCCAGGGCCGTGACAGTGCCGCGGTTGTGGCCCGGCAGGTTGTCGCTGGTGCCGGGCGCGCGGAAGTCGTCGATGTTGTAGTTGACGAGGTAGCCCAGGTAGTAGACACCGGGCGGCGGCACGCTCGCCGCCTGCACCCCCTCGACGCCGGGCACGTAGTGGCCGTCGGCCCGCGCCGCCGGCCCGGTCAGCGCGCCCGCCAGGGCGAGCGCGGCGATGGCCATGTGCTTTTGCATGCTGTAGTCCTTGTGCATGGTCGTGCGCCCGCTCAGGTGTAGACGTCCGTGAACGACGGCACCAGATCGCCCGTGTGGTAGAAGATGCCGCTGCCCAGCTTGTCTTCGCTCCAGGTCGTCACGGGGCGGTCGGGCTGCGCGAGGTAGCCCAGGCCCGCGAAGGTCTCGTTGCGGTTGCCGCTCGGGTCGAAGAAGTAGATCGTCTCGCCGCGCGTGATGCCGTGGCGGGTGGGGGCCACGTCGATGCGCGTCTTGGTCTTGGCCATCACGTCGGCGGACTTGAGCACGTCGTGCCACGAGTCCAGGAAGAAGGCGATGTGGTGCAGGCCGCTGCGCGGCCCACCGACGAAGGCGATGTCGTGCGGCGTGGTGGTGCGGGCCATCCAGGTCGCCGCCTGCATGTTGCCTTCGGGTCCGACCAGCACCTGCTCGGTCAGGAAGAAGTCCAGCGCCTCGGTCATGAAGCGGGTGTTGTCGGCCACGGTGTTGATGCCGGCCTCGGGATTCATCTCGCACATCAGCAGGCAGTGGTCCAGCCAGTGGGCGCCCGCGCCCTTGAGGCCGTCGGGCCAGGGGTCGGGATTGATGTTGCCCACGTCGGTGCCGACAAACTCCTTGCTGGCATACAGGCGCATTTCGTGCCCGCTGGGCAGTTTGAACTGCAGCATGCGGCCGGTCGAGGGCAAGGTGCCTTCGTCGAGCATGGTGGTCTTCACACCCCAGGCCTCGATCTTCTGCTGCAGCGCTTCAAGGTCGGCTTCCTTCTCGACCTTGTAGGCCAGGTGGTTCATGCCGGCCTGGTCCGACGGGGTCAGGATGACCGAGTACTTGTCCCATTCGTCCCAGCACTTGAGGTAGACGTTGCCCGCCTTGTCCTTCATGGTGGTCTTCATGCCCAGCACGTTCTCGTAGTGCCGGACGGCGGCGTCCATGTCCATCACTTTCAGGCTCGCGTGCCCGATGCGCATCACACCCATGTTGTGTCTCCTGGTGGTTGGTTACTGCTGCTGAATCGAAGGGCTGGCAGTCGCAGACTCTGCGCGCCCCTTGGAAAACGGTTTGCTCAACTTGCCGGCCACTTCGAGGTTCACCGGCGTCTGGGGTGCCACGCGGCATGCCAGCGTGTAGCCCTGGTTCTCTTCGTCGAGCGTCACGTGTGCACGGCTGATCGGCCCCAGGGCCTTGATCTGTCCCTCGACGATGCGGACCTTGCAGACCCCGCAGCCGCCGTTGACGCAACCCACCGGGATGCCCTTGCGGCCCAGGCGGACCATGCCGGTGAGCAGGCTTTCATTGCCGGCGCAGGCATAGCTGAGGCCAACGTTGGCGATAGTGACCGGCAGCGCCGCCAAGCGCGGGCTGGTGGTCAGGACAGGGAGCGAGGTCATTGAGGCCATGTCGCCATTTCTTCCTGCAGCCTGTCGGCCAATTCGCGCTGCCAAGCTGCCAGCAAGTCAAAGCGGCTGACCAGCCACAGCTCCGTTTCGAAGAAGAGCTTTTCGGGGTACGGCACCAGTTCGGGATAGTCAGCGGCAACGAACTTGGGCAGCAGCGCCACGCCGTGGCCCAGCGCGCACAGGTGCGCCATGGGCACGAAGCTGTCCGACTGCACGCGCACCTTGCCCGTCAGGCCGAACTTGGCCCAGTCCAGGTTGGCGTAGGTGAAGTTGTGATCCTGGTGGAAGAACTGCAAGTTCATGGCCAGAAGGTCGTGGTCGTCGACAAACGCGGGATTTGACGCACTCGTGTCGTGGCGCGCCAGGTACGCGCGGCTGGCGTAAGCGCCCACGGCCACCGCACCGATCTTGCGTACGCGCAGGGAATTGCTGTTGCGCACAGGCCGTGCTAGCCGCACGGCGATGTCCACCTGGTCTTGCTCCAGATTGACGAAGTGCGTCTCGGTGGTGATGTTGAGCAGCAGCCGAGGAAATTTCTCCCCCAGCGCGACGAATACTGGCGCAAAGCGCTTGGCGAACACGTCCATCAGGCTGATGCGCACCACGCCCGCGCCTTCCTGGTGATTCTGAGAGAAGCTGCGCGCCGCCTCTTCCATGTGCTGGGCAGCGCTGACCAGCGCGTGCAGGTCGGCCGAGGCTTTCCAGCCGGCCTCGCTGCGCACGAACAGAGTGCGACCGAAGCGCTGCTCCAGCACCCGGATGCGCCGGCGCAGGGTGGAGTCGTCGATGCCTTCCATGTCGGCTGCAACTTCGTAGCTCCCGTGGCGCTCCAGCGCGAGGAAGGCGCGGATCAGGTCCCATGGAGGTGTGGTGGTGCCGTCTCGGGTCATGGTGCATGCTTTCATCGATGGCTTCAGGCTTTCTGGGGCTTGCAGGTTCAGGAAAAGCGCAGCCGCACCTGGGCGCTGGCGGCGCGCGTGCGGCAGGCCAGCAGCCAGCCTTCTGCAGCATCGTCTTCGTCCAGCACCGAGCTGTCGAGCCGCAGCACCTCGCCGTCCACCAGGCGGCACATGCAGGAGGCGCATTCGCCAACCCGGCAAGCGTGCGGGACGGCCAGCCCGGCGTCGAGCATGGCGCCCAGCAGGAATTGCCCGCCGCGCACCGACACGGTATGCGTCTGCCCCTTGAGCTGAACCGTCAGCTCGGCGTCGGGACCCTCGGCGCCCGTTTCCACCGCGCCCTCCAGCGCAGCGCCGAAGTCCTCGCGGTAGACGCGACTGGGCTCGATCCCAGCCGCTGCCAGCGCAGCCAGAACGGAGTGCATGAAGGCCTCGGGGCCGCAAAGGTAGGCGTCAGCAGCCTCAAGGCCCTGGGTCTGCGCCTCCAGCAGCGCCTGCGTGGGCAGGCCCTGTTCGGCGTCATACCAGTGGCGTATCTCCAGCCGCTGCCCGCTACCCGCCTGTAGCGCCTGCAACTCAGCCAGTAGCATGGCCGTGGCTCGGTCGCGGCAGGCGTAGAACAGCCGTACCTGGGGCGCGCCTTGCAGCAACGCTTCGCGCGCCAGCGCGAAGATGGGCGCAATGCCACTGCCGCCGGCATACAACAGCACTGGTTGGCCATGCCGCGCCAGTGTGAAGCGCCCGGCGGGCGGAAGCACCTGCAATCGTTGGCCCGCTCGCGCGTGGTCGCACAGCCAATTGGAGACGCGCCCACCCGCCACGCGGCGCACCAGCAGGCTGATCGCCTGCCCATCCTCGGGCGCACTGGTGATCGAATAGCAGCGCCAATGTTCATCGCCTTGCACGGGGACGGCAAGCGTCAGGTACTGGCCAGACTGGAAGGAAAAACGCTGCCGCTGCCCGCCGTCCACGCCCAGGGTCAGCAGGATGGCGTCGCTGCCTTGCGGTGAAACAGCGGTGACGGTAAGAGAATGTGCGAGTTTCATGCGCTGCCACCTCCCCTCACAAAAAGAACGAGTTGTTGCCCTGCAGGCAGTCGCTGTCGATCAGGTTGACCTGCTTGAGCACGATGACTAGCCCCTGGGCGCTCTGGCGCAGCACGAACCCGTTCCAGCCCGCGAGCACACGGTTGTGGCCCTCGCGTGACTCGGCCAGAGTGAAGCTGTAGCGCGCGCGCCATTCATTGCCACGGTCCGGGCTGGGCCACACTTCCAGTCCGCCCCAGTGCCGCGCCGTGCGCGAAGTCGGGAACTGCGAGAAGGCCAGCCCGGTGCCCAGGCGGCTCACACGGTCGAGCAGACGGCGCCGGTCGTGGAATTCCAAGGTGACGTATTGGCGCGGGTCGGGCGCGGGCGCGCCCGCCGGCACCCAATAGGCGCATTCCTCGCCATACAACGCCAGCCAGCGCTCGTAGGCGGTCTTGTCCATCGAGCCCTGATCGAGCAGGCGAGCTTCCAGTGTCAGTAGTTGTGCCACCTGCTGCGTTTGCGCGGCGTCAGCGCCCTGGGTGCGCACGGCGGCCTGGGCCAGGTCGTCCGAAGCGGCGAGAAGCCAGTCGTAGAACGCCGGCACCACGTAGAGCGAGGGAGGCTGGTGGCGGTAGGCCGGAACGGCGGCAGCTTGGGCCAGATCCTGGGCGGCGTTCATGGCAGCTTCCCCTTGTTCATTTGCAGCGTCGGGCGGGCTTGCATCAGCCGCTTCCACTGAGCGTAGTAGTTGCGCATGTGAATGTCTGTGGTCACCGGGCCGCTGACCACGCCATCGGGACCGGGCACATCCTTGCCGGTCTCCCAGTGGCGACCCATGTCCACCCATTCGTCCTCGGGGCTGTTCATAAGGCCGCGTTGGCACTCTTCGAAGTTGGCGGCGTCGTCCATCTCGCCCATGACGGGGAAATCCTCCTGCGTGCGCAGGCGCATGGTGTTGACCTCTGCGTCCACGTCTCTGCGCCGGGTGGCATGCCAGCTTACCGAGGTTTCGCCCACCGCCAGAGGCTGGATCACCTGCACCTGGTTGCCGATCAGCGCCAGATTGGGAAAGATGTTGAGGTTCATGCCCGCCCCGACAGTGGTGTCGAGCACGCGTTGGGCCTGATCGCGGCTGTGGGTGGCGGCCACGTGGGCCTCGTAGGGCTCACGCCCCGGCTGCGGGCGCTGCTCGCGCCAGGCGGAGTTGCCGTGCATCTCGGGACGCTGGTCGATCACCGTATGCCCGTTGTCGAGCGCGTTGTTGCTCATGCGGGAGCGGTCGGCGTCGGCGAAGTAGGCCATGTCGCCGCCACCGTAGCGTTCCTTGGTCATCACCAGCAGCGACTGGTGCGAGAACGGCACGTGGTAGCCGTCGCCCGCGTTGTCCCAGACCAGTTTCCAGTTGCAGCCGACGCGAAAGCGCTGAGCGCCGGCCAAGACGATGTTCTGAGCGCCCCCATTGTGCTCGATCCAGGCGTCCAGATAGCGTGTGGCATTGCCGAGGTGCTCGGCCAGGGGCGGCGCCTCGGAGTTCAGGGTAGCGAAGATGAAGCCCTTGTACGACGCCACCTGCGCAGGCCGCGCAAGGTGCATGTCGCGCGCCTTGAAGGCCGGGCCATAGGCGTTCTTGCCGGGAATGCCGAACAACTGACCTCGGTTGTCGAAACGCCAGCCGTGGTAGGGGCAGGTGAAGTTGGCGGCGTTTCCTTGGTGCTCGCGGCAGACGGTTGCGCCGCGGTGCGAGCAACGGTTGGAGAACACGCGAATTTGCCCCTCTTCGTCGCGAGTCACGATGACCTCGCGGGTGCCCAGCCAGGCCTGCCGGAAATCGTTGGGCTCGGGGATCTCGCTTTCATGGGCCAAGTACACCCAGCTGGCGGCGTACACATGGTCCATTTCGCGGGCAAAGATGGCGGGGTCGGTATAGACGCGGCGGTGTACACGGTCTGGCTGCACCAGGTCGTCCCATTCATCGGCGGCGGATTCCCCGGCCGGAACGGCGGCAATATGAATTACTTTCATCGTTTTCTCGCAATTCGGTTGAATCTGAAAATCGCGGCTTCAGTTCATGTTGTTTCGGTAAGCGTGGGCACAGCCGCGGGAGCCAGGGCGCCTTCGTCCAGTAAGCGGCGGCCCAGCGCGATGACGGCGTCGGGAGACAGAGGCTGGCTGGCTTCCTGTTCTACGTGCGCCCACTGCTCGTCGTCGAACAGCGCGCGGTGGTAGGCCATGAACTTGTCTTTCAGGAACTGACGGTCCACCTCGGGGTGCCCCTGGATGCCCAAGATGCGGCCCTGCACCAAGAACACCTCGTGGGGGATGGTCTGCGACGACGCCAGCAGGACGCTGCCCGGCGGCAGTGCCGCCACGCATTCGCCGTGGCTTTGCACCAGCACGCTGGGCGCTTGCGCCAGCGCCGCGCCCAGCAGCTCAACGGCGACGGGGTCCCAGCGCAGGGCATCGACCCCCAGCTTGAAGCGCCCTGACGGGTTCCTGGCAACCCGTCCACCTAGGGCCGCCGCGATGGCCTGCGAGCCAAAGCACAGCCCGATCAGGGGTGAGCCTGCCTCGTCGCTAACGCGGCGAATCAGCGCCAGCAGGTTGCTCACCAGGAGCGAATCGGCATCGTCCACTACCGACATTGGGCTGCCGCTGATGACGTAGCCGTCGTAGCCCATCGCCCGCTCCAGGAAGCCGTCGCGCGCGGGTTCCAGCACGTCCCACTGCTCGCCCGCGCGACCGAAAGTGGCGATCATTTTTTCCTGCAAGATCTCGTCTCCGGGTACTTCAGTGCACCAGAGCACGGCATATTTCTTCTTCATGGTGTCTATGAGCGTTACCTGGTTCAGTTCAGAACAGTTCGAAGTACTCGCGATGCTCCCAGTCGGTGACGGGGTCGCCCGCCATGTCCACGTCGGCGCCTTCGGCGGCCACGAAGCGCGCCCATTCGCTGCGCCGCAGGTGCAGCCAGTAGTGGATGAACTCTTCGCCGAAGGCTTCGCGGAAGAAGCTGGAGCCCTCCAGCACGTCCAGCGCCTCGGCCAGGTTGCGCGGCAGGATCGGAACGTCGGCGGCATAGGGCGTTTCCTGCAGAGGGCCGGGATCGAGTTGGCGACGAATGCCATCGATCCCCGAGAAGAGCTGCGAGGCCAGATACAGGTAGGGGTTGGCCGCCGGCTCGCCGACCCGGTTTTCCACACGGCTGGCTGAGTCTTCTGGGGCGGCGATCACGCGCGCCATGGCGGCGCGGTTGTCCTCGGCCCAGGTCACCCGATCCGGGGCCAGAGAGAACGGGCGTCGGCGTCGGTAGCCGTTAACCGTGGGGGTGGTGAAGCTGGAGGCCGCACAGGCATGTTTGAGCAGGCCACCGACATAGGCCCGGCCCAGCGCCGACAGCGGCTCGCCCGTCTGCGGAACGAAGGCATTGACGCCGGAGTCGCGCGCCGCCAGCGACTGGTGCAGATGCCAGCCCGAGGCACAGAAACCCTCAATCTTGGGTTTGCACATGAAACTGGCAAGGTAACCGCGCCGCCGACAGATTTGCTTGACTGCGTTGCGGAACAACACCATGGTGTCGGCCATGTCCAGGCCGGACATGACGTCGAAGGTGGTCTCCATCTGGCTGGGCCCCCATTCATCCTCGATGCTGCGCAACGGCATGCCCAGCGTCAGCAGGTGCTGGCGCACCTCGGCCATGATGGGTTCGACCTCGTCCAAGTGATTTTCGAGCAGATAGGAGTAGCCCTTGGCGACCGGCATCACCTTGGGCGGTGCCGCCGGTGTGCCGGGGCCACCCAGCGTCTCGGGCTCCAGGCAGGGGTCGACGATGCGCGTCAAGTACCACTCCACCTCCAGGCCACCATGGAAGTCATAGCCCAGATCCGCCAACTGCCCCAGCGCTTTCTTCAACAGGGCACGCGGGCTCAGCGGGAAGGGCCGACCGCTACGCATGTACAGATCGGCCAGCATCCAGCCCGTGCGATCAGCCCAGGGCAGCACGCGGAAGGTGGTGGGGTCGGGCACCATCACCACGTTAGGGCTGCCCGCCAACTCCGGGTTGCCAAGCCCGCCATCCGAGGAAAAGGGATTGAACACGATGGCGCTGGCCGTGTCGAAGAAAAAGGGCGCCATGGTGATTTCCGAGCCGCTGCCGAATGCGGAGCGCAAGGCTGCCACCGACAGCATTTTCCCGCGCAGCAGACCATATTGATCCGGCCATGAGAGGCGAATCATCTGAATGCCGTCCTGCTCGATTTTCTTCAGCACTTCAACGGCCGCCGCCTTCTGGGCGTCGGACCACAAGCCGTGCCGATCAATGAATTTCTGGCTCATTTTTGTTTCCGGGTTTTCCGGCATAGATGCCGGTTGTTTAGAATTAACGAATTACCCAACCATCTGCCACCAGATCAGTTCAGCACGCATTAAATTTGCCAATTGATCTTTGGCGCATATCAAAATTATGTTGATTTCCTGAGAACCTGAAAGGAAAAACATGCGAAACCTATTCGCAAAAATGCGAGTGATGCAATGGTTTTTTCAACCACCCCCCGCCACTTCGAGCCCTACGGCAACGCTAGGAGCCACGCGGCAGGCTAGGAGCGTGGGCGGCAGAAGCAGGGAATCCCCTGATGACCTGCGCACATGAGTGAGCGTTCAAGCTGCATGGCCATAAGTTACCGCCCCTACGAACCGCAACAAGAGATGCTGCTGTCCGCATCGCTGCAGGACTGGCTGCCTGCGGGGCACCTGGCCTACTTCATCAGCGACACGGTCGATGCGCTGTAAGCGTTCCGCGAACCCATCTTTCATCTCACCGTTGAAGCTGCGAACCTCGGGTCTTCGCAATCAACGAACGAGACGAGGTGGACATGGATCGACAGCAGATGGAACGGTGCCTGGAGCAAGTGGCGGCGTATCGTGCCTCTGGCCAGAAGGCGCAGGTATGGGCCGAGGCCAACGGGGTGCCAGCGGGAACGCTGCAAAGCTGGTGCGCACATGCGCGGCGCTGGCAGGCGCGGCTCGACGGCGTCAGCCCTGAGCCCTCGCCAGCCGCCAGGCCGAGCGGCTTCGTGGCCGCCCGCGTGGCGCCTGGTGCCGCATCGACATCGGTGCGCGTCGAATTGAACGTGGGAGGCACCCGGCTCGATCTGCATTGGCCGCTGGCGCACACGCGTGAACTCGCTTCGCTGCTGCGGGAGTTCGGCCGATGATTCGCATCGACGTCATCTGGCTGGCGCTTGGCGCGGCCGACCTGCGCGGGGGCATCGACACGCTGTTGGCCCAAGTGGTGCGCGGCTTCGCGCTGGGCGCGCAAGCCCACCACGCCTACGTGTTTGCCAACCGCCGCGCCGACCGGCTCAAGGTGCTGGTCTACGACGGCGCGGGCATGTGGCTGTGCACCCGGCGGCTGCAAGCGGGCAGCTTCGCCTGGCCGCGCCAGGACACGGGGTCACTTCAACTCACGCGCGAGCAGTTCGACTGGCTCGTCGCGGGCCTGCCGTGGCAGCGCCTGGGCAGCGCGCAGCCGCAGTCGATCACGGTGGTCTGAATGCGCTCGATTCGAGGTCGGGATTTGCGCGTTTGTCTATTGGAGAAAGTCATGCCTCGCGCGCACGCGCGCGCGAGGCATGATGGCGGCCATGCTCGAAGGCCCGGACACCCACACGATCGATGCGCCGGGCGCACTGGATTCGATGCAGGAGCTGCGCGATGTGATCGGGCGCATGCAAGGCGAGCTGAAGTTCAAGCAAACCAGGATCGAGGCGCTGAACTTCGAGATCGCGCGGCTGAAGCGCTGGCGCTTCGGCTCCTCCAGCGAGAGCCTGGAGACGAGCACGCAGGCGGTGCTGTTCGATCAGATCCTGGCCGACACGGCGCTGGAAGACCGCGCCGCCCAGCAAGACCAGAAGCCACCGGTAGCGCCACCCCGGGCCAAAGGCCAGGCGGTGCGCCAGGCGCTGCCGGCGAGCCTGCCGCGCATCGATCACCATCACGAGATCGAGCAGACCCACTGCGAGTGCGGCCAGCCCTTCAAGCGCATCGGCCAAGAAGTCAGCGAGCAGCTCGATTGCGTGCCGGCCCAATTCTTCGTGCTGCGCCATATCCGCGGCAAGTACGCCTGCACGTGCTGCCAGACTGTGCGTGAGCACGAGATTCGAT
>NZ_DDCI01000008.1:0-191761 GCF_002335265.1 Cupriavidus sp. UBA2010 | reverse complement strand
GGAAGCCTCGCCGCTGATCTACGGCCCGATCAACAAGCCGCGCTGGATCTACGCCTGCTCCAAGCAACTGATGGACCGCGTGATCCACGCCTACGGGATGCAGGAAGGGCTGAACTACACGCTGTTCCGTCCGTTCAACTGGATCGGCGCAGGGCTGGACTCGATTTTCGAATCGAAGGAAGGTTCGTCGCGGGTGGTCACGCAGTTCCTGGGCCATATCGTGCGTGGCGAGCCGATCAAGCTGGTGGATGGTGGCGCGCAGCAGCGTGCGTTCGCCGATATTTCGGACGGCATCTCTGCGCTGATGCGCATCATCGAGAACAAGGACGGGGTGGCCAACGGCAAGATCTTCAACATCGGCAACCCGGGCAACATCCACTCGGTGCGCGAGCTGGCCGAGATGATGCTGAAGATGGCGGCCGAGTATCCGGAGTACGCCGAGGAAGCGCGCAAGACGAAGATCGTGGAGACGTCGTCGGGCGACTTCTACGGCAAGGGCTACCAGGACGTGCAGCACCGCGTGCCGAAGATCGACAACACGATCGCGGAACTGGGCTGGAAGCCGGAGGTGTCGATGGAGCAGGCGCTGCGCCGGATCTTCGAGGCGTATCGCGACAAGGTGGTCGAGGCACGCACGCTGGTCGACGCCGACAACTGATCGCCTCATGGCACGCATTGCGCTCAAGGTAGACGTGGACACGCTGCGCGGCACGCGCGAAGGCGTGCCCGCGCTGCTGTCCATGCTGTCCGCCGTCGAGGCGGAAGCCACGTTCCTGTTCAGCCTCGGCCCGGATCACACGGGCTGGGCGCTGCGCCGGGTGTTCCGTCCCGGTTTCCTGAAGAAGGTCTCGCGGACTTCCGTGGTGTCGAACTACGGCCTGCGCACGCTGATGTACGGCGTGCTGCTGCCGGGGCCCGACATCGGCCGCAAGGGCGCCGCCGAAATGCGTGCGGCCGCGGCAGCGGGCCACGAGTGCGGCATCCACACCTGGGACCACGTCTACTGGCAGGACAACGTGCGCCAGCGCGATGCGGCCTGGACGCGCCGACAAATGCAGCAATCGTTCGAGCGCTTCACCGATATCTTCGGCGCCGCCCCGACGACGCATGGTGCGGCCGGCTGGCAGATGAACAACGAGGCGTTTCGCCAGATCGACGACTGGGGCATGGTCTACGCGTCCGATGGACGCGGGACGGCGCCCTACATCCCGACGGTCGATGGCAAGGCCTGCCGCCACGTGCAGATGCCGACCACGCTGCCGACGCTCGACGAGCTGATCGGCTTGGACGACCTGACCGAAGACAATGTGCACGAGGCCGTGCTCAAGCTGACCGAGGGCGACGGCGACCACATTTTCACGCTCCATACGGAGCTGGAAGGTGGCAAGCTGGCGCCGGTATTCAAGCGACTGCTGTCAGGCTGGCGCGCGCAAGGTCACCAGCTCGTGTCGATGGCAACGTATTACCAGCACATCGATCGCAGCGATCTGCCACAGATGCCCGTGACCTGGGGTGAAATCCCGGGCCGAAGCGGCGAACTGATTATTCAGCCCTGATTTTTTGCGCTCCCCATACCGGGGAGTGCAATCCTCGACACTGCCACAGGCCGTCAAACGGCCTTGCGCGTCAGCCTCAGCCCGTTGAACACCACCAGCAGGCTCGCACCCATATCGGCAAACACGGCCATCCACATCGTGCCCATGCCCATCACGGTCAGGACCAGGAACACGGCCTTGATCCCCAGCGCGAGCGTGATGTTCTGCTTGAGGATGGTCGAAGTCTGGCGCGATAGCCGCACGAACGCCGGAATCTTGCGCAGGTCGTCATCCATCAGCGCCACGTCCGCAGTCTCGATGGCCGTATCCGTCCCGGCCGCGCCCATCGCGAAACCAATATCCGCCCGCGCCAGTGCCGGCGCATCGTTGATACCGTCACCGACCATGCCGACGCGGCCAGCGTGGGTGTGCGCCTGATCGGTCAGCGCGGCGATCGCATCGGCCTTGTCCTGCGGCAACTGATTGCCACGTACTTCATCGATGCCGACAAGCTCCCCGATGGTCTGGGCCGTATGCGGATTGTCGCCGGAGAGCATCAACGTCTTCACGCCGAGTTCATGGAGTTGCTCGATGGCCTGGCGGCTGGTTTCGCGCACCGTGTCGGCCACACCGAACAGCATCAGCGCGCGCGGCACTGCAGAATCCATCGCGGCCAGCAGAACGATGGTCTTGCCTTGCCGCTCGATGGCCTCGAGCCGGGCTTCGAGCGCAGGAGAGCAGGCGCCGAGATCATGAATCAGGCGATGGTTGCCAAGGCAGTACGCCACACCGTTGACAGTGCCACGCACGCCCTGCCCCGGCAGCGCCGCGAAATCCTGCACCTCGAAACGCGCCACGCCATCGGTTTCGGCCGCACGGGCCACCGCGAGCGAGACGGGGTGGTCGGAACGCGCCGCGATGCTTGCGGCAATCGCCCGAGCTTCCGGCGCGTCGTCGACGAGTAGCGCCATATCGGTCTGCGCGGGCTTGCCGTGCGTCAGCGTGCCCGTCTTGTCGAGCGCCAGCCAGGACAGTTGGCGCCCCTGCTCCAGGTAGACGCCGCCCTTGATCAGGATGCCGCGCCGCGCGGCAGCGGCCAGTCCGCTGACGATGGTGACCGGGGTCGAGATCACGAGCGCGCAGGGGCAGGCGATCACCAGCAGCACCAGCGCCTTGTAGATCCATGCAAGCCAGGCCTCGCCCATGAACAGCGGCGGGATCACTGCGACTGCGAGCGCAATCGCAAAGACCACCGGCGTGTAGATGCGCGCGAACTGGTCGACAAAGCGCTGCGTGGGCGCACGGCTGCCCTGCGCGGCTTCCACGGCGTGGATGATGCGGGCCAGCGTCGACTCATCGGCGGGCGCGGTCACCTCGTACTCGAGTTCGCCGGATTGGTTGATCGAACCGGCGAAGAGGCTGTCGCCCACGGACTTGTCGACCGGAACGCTCTCGCCCGTGATCGGCGCCTGATCCAGTGCCGACTGTCCCTTCAGGACGCGGCCGTCGAGTGCCACACGTTCACCAGGGCGCAACCGCACCATGGCGCCAAGCGGCACCTGACGCGCGTCCACCGGCTGCCAGCTTCCATCGGCCTGTCGCACGGTGGCCTGCTCCGGCGCCATCGCCATCAGCCCGCGCACAGCATTGCGCGCGCGATCCAGCGAGGCTGCCTCGATCCGCTCGGCCAGCGCGAACAGCACCATCACCATGGCCGCCTCAGGCCATTGGCCGATCAGCATCGCGCCCGTGACGGCGATGCTCATCAATGCGTTGATGTTCAGGTTGCCGTTGCGCACGGCGATCCAGCCCTTGCGATAGACGCCAAGACCGGCGAACAGCACGGTGGCCAGCGCCAGCGCGGCGGGCAGGTACGGCGTGGCAATCTGGAACCATTCGGCCACCTCGGCGCCCACGGCCAGCGCACCGGCAGCCGCCAGCGGCCACCACGGCTTGCCGGGCTCGGCGATGGCGGCCTTCGCGCCCGAGTCGGACAGCGGTTCGGCCTTCATCCCGAGCGAATCGATCGCCTTGACCACCGGGTCCAGCGAATCGAGCGTGTGGTGGACCGTCAGCACGCGCTGCATCAGGTTGAAATCGAGTGCCGCCACGCCGGCCATACCACCGATCTTGTTGCGGATCAGCGTCTCCTCGGTGGGGCAGTCCATCGCCTCGATGCGATAGGCTGCCGAGCGGGTGCCAGCCGGGGCGGCAACCGGTGTACTGACCGAAACCGATGCGCTGCAGGACGAGCCGCAGCACGCATTGGGCTGCGCCGCCTCGGGCGCCGCTTCATGTGCATGATCGTGATCATGCTTGTGGTCATGACCGTGCTCGTGACTGTGGTCGTGACTGTGTTCGCGGGAATGCGGATGATCGTGGTCATGCCCACGACCGTGCGCGGCCGAGGATGACGGCAGGACGTTATCAGGGGTGGTGCGAGCCATGTCAAATTCCATTGATTCTTGTTCCCTGCCATTGAAGACCCTTTAGTCGCTACAGGGTCAAGCGCCCAACGAAAAACTTTGGAGCGGTGCAAACATGACATGAACGTAATGTTTGGCCGCTCGCCAAACGCCTATAATCGCCCCCCATGCGCCGCCTACTGCTTGTATTTCTCGCAATACTGCTGCCGCTCCAGTTCGCCTGGGCCGGCGCGGCGTCCTATTGCGCACACGAGAAGGCGACCTCGGTCGATGCGCGGCAGTGGCACTTTGGCCACCACACGCACGAGCACAACGCCGGCGACAGCGACCCGCAAGCGCAAGACGCGAAGGACAGCAAATCGGCCAAGCTCCCGGACGGTGACTGCAATGCCTGTCATTTCCCGGGCTCGCACGGCCTGTTCTCCGAGTTGGCGATGACCGGGGACTACCCGTTCGTCACCGTGCACTATCAGCCACGCGCCAGCGCGTTCGGCTCAATCCCCTCTCCCGTTCCAGACCGCCCTCAGTGGTCCCGTCTCGCCTAGCCGGTGAGACGCGGAAAGCCCCTTTCCAATCCACGCGCCCCTGAACGGCGCGCCTGTCGTCTCGCCGATTTTCTCCCGTTCGTATTGGTGAAACTCGATGAGAAACTTCCTTTCGCCCCCCGGCCTGGCGGCCGTGCTCCTTTGCCTGTCGCTGAGCCCCATCGTCAGTCCTGTCGCATCGGCGCAGGACGCGGCAGCCCCGGCATCGGCCCCAGTACGGGTCCCAGTACCCGCTCAGGAACCGCCCAGCGCCTTGACGCTGGAAGCCGCGCTGGCACTGGCCACCGCGCAGAACCCGACGCTGTCCGCCGCCCGCATCGAACTCGATTCGACCGAAGGCGGCATCACACAGGCACGCGTGATCCCGAACCCCGAGATCGCCGTGCAGATGGAAGACACGCGCGCCGCCACACGCGCCACTACTGGCCAGGTCAACCTTCCGATCGAACTGGGCGGCAAGCGCAGCGCGCGGATCGGCGCCGCAAACCGCGCGCGCGACGTAGCCCAAGCACAGCTTGGCACCACGCAGGCCGACCTGCGGGCCAGCGTGATCGGCGCGTTCTTCAACGTGCTGGTCGCGCAGGAGCGCGTGCGGCTGGCGGCCGGCTCGGTCGACATCGCCACGCGTGGTGCGAACGCGGCGGCCCGGCGCGTGGCGGCTGGCAAAATCTCGCCAGTCGAGGAAACCAAGGCACAGGTCGAACTGGCCAATGCGCAGATTGAACGCTCCGAGGCCGACGCCGGGCTAGTGGCGGCACGGCAGTCGCTCGCCACGCTATGGGGCAATCCGTCGCCACGCTTCACCGAGGCCAATGGCAACCTCGATGCATTGCCCGCCCGCCCTCTGGCACCAATGCTGCGCCAGTCGCTCGACGGCGCCCCCGCGCTACTGGCCAGCGAGCGGGAACTCGATCGCCGGCAGGCCGAGATCAACGTCCAGCGCAGTCGTCAGTACCCGGACGTGACGGTGAGCGTCGGCGCCAAGCGCGACAACAGTTCGCCGGAGCGCGGCACCTACCCCGTGCTGGGTGTCGCCATTCCGCTGCCGCTGTTCGACCGCAACCAAGGCAATCTGTACACAGCCATCCGTCAGGCCGACAAGGCCGCCGACGAACTCCGCGCAACACGCCTTCGGTTGGATCACGACCTGCAACAGGCCTCCAGCCAGCTCGAAGTCTCCCGCTCCTCGGCGCTGAGCCTGCGCGAAACCGTGCTGCCAGCCGCCGAGCGCGCCTACCAGGCCGCATCGCAAGGCTTTGAAGCCGGCAAATTCAATTACCTCGAAGTCCTGGATGCCCAGCGCACGCTGTTCCAGGCACGCATCCGCTACCTCGGTGTGGTCGCCAATAGCTGGCAAGCCGCCACCACGATCGACCGCATCCTCGGCCGCTGACAGGAACCAACATGACCTTGACTCGAAAACAGGCCATCACCATCGCTGGCATCGTGATCGCCGGCCTGATCGCCGCGCTTGCCCTGCTGCTCTCCGGCCGTGGCGACGACCACGCGCACGAAGAGGGTGAGGCCGCGCACGGCCAGCCCGCGTCGAACGCTTCGGCTGAATCCGCGAAGACGTCGCAACAAGCCGACGAGCCACCCGGACTGATCGAACTGACGCCAGAACAGATCCGCAACGCCAACCTGGACATCCGCGCCGCCGGCCCGGGCCGCATCCGCAGCGCGGTGGAATTCCCCGGCGAGATCAAGTTCAACGAAGACCGCACCGCGCACGTGGTGCCGCGCGTGGCGGGCGTTGTCGAATCGGTGTCCGCCAACCTTGGCCAGCGTGTGAAGAAAGGCGACCTGCTGGCAGTGTTCGCCAGCACGCAGTTATCGGATCAACGCAGTGAGTTGCTCGCCGCGCAGCGCCGCCTGGAACTGGCGCGCACTACCTACACCCGCGAAAAGAAGCTCTGGGAGGACAAGGTTTCCGCCGAGCAGGACTTCCTCGCAGCACGTACCGCGCTGCAGGAAGCCGAAATCGCCGAGCGCAACGCCGCCCAGAAACTGACCGCCATTGGCGCGAAGCCCAGCGCCCGCGCCATCAACCAGTTCGAGCTGCGCGCACCCTTCGATGGCATCGTCGTGGAAAAACACCTGGCACTCGGCGAAGCCGTCGCGGCGGAAACCGCGGTCTTCACGATCTCCGATCTCAACACGGTCTGGGCCGAGTTCGTCATCGCGCCAAAGGACCTCGGACATGTGAAGCTGGGCGAATCGGTACGTATTGCTTCCGCTGCGTTCGATGGCGAAGCGGAAGGCAAGGTCTCCTACGTCGGCGCCCTGCTCGGCCAGCAAACCCGTACCGCCACGGCCCGCGTGACGCTGCCGAACCCCGAGATGGCATGGCGTCCGGGTCTGTTCGTCACCGTCAGCGTGGCCACTGGCGACGCCGAAGCCCCCGTGATCATCGAAGCGGATGCGGTGCAGGTCGAGGACGGCCAGAAGCAGGTGTTCGTTGAGGCGCCGGGAGGCTTCCTCGCCCGGGCGATCAAGACGGGCCGCACCGACGGCAAGCGCATCGAGATCGTCGACGGCCTGGCCGCCGGCGATCGCTATGTGGCGGGCAACAGCTTCGTGCTCAAGGCCGAACAGGGCAAGGGCAACGCCGAGCATTCGCACTGAACGGAGAGCCATTCATGTTCGAACGCATTCTCCGCTTCGCCATCGCGCAGCGATGGCTCGTGATGCTGGCGGTCCTCGGCATGGCCGGGCTCGGCATCTACAACTACAGCCGCCTGCCGATCGACGCCGTCCCGGACATCACCAACGTCCAGGTGCAGATCAACACTTCGGCGCCCGGATACTCGCCGCTTGAAACCGAGCAGCGCGTCACCTATCCGCTGGAGGTCACCATCGCCGGCCTGCCGGGCCTGGAGCAGACCCGTTCGCTGTCGCGCTACGGCTTGTCCCAGATAACGGTGATCTTCAAGGACGGCACCGATATCTACTTCGCGCGCCAGCTCGTCAACCAGCGCATCCAGGAAGCCAAGGACAAGCTCCCGGAAGGCGTGGTGCCTGCCATGGGCCCCATCTCCACTGGCCTCGGCGAGATCTACCTGTGGACCGTCGAAGCCGAGCCGGATGCGCGCAAACCGGATGGCACGCCATACACGCCCACCGACCTGCGGGAGATCCAGGACTGGGTCATCAAGCCACAGTTGCGGAACGTGCCCGGCGTTACCGAAATCAACTCGATCGGCGGCTTCGCCAAGGAATACCTGGTGGCGCCAAGCCCTGAAAAGCTGGCCTCGTACGGCTTCTCGCTGCAGGACGTGGTGCAGGCGCTCGAACGCAACAACACCAATGTCGGCGCCGGCTATATCGAGCGGCGCGGCGAGCAGTACCTGGTGCGCGCGCCCGGGCAGGTCAAGTCGATCGACGACATCGGGGACGTCATCGTGGGCACCGCTCAAGGCCTGCCGATCCGTGTCCGTGATCTTGCCGAAGTGGGCCTTGGCCGCGAACTGCGCACCGGTGCCGCCACCGACAACGGCCGCGAAGTAGTCCTGGGTACCGTCTTCATGCTGATCGGCGAAAACAGCCGCGCGGTATCCCAGGCCGTAGATGCGCGCATGGCCGCGATCAACAAGTCCCTGCCGGCAGGCATCAAGGCGGTGACCGTCTACGATCGGACCAATCTCGTCGACAAAGCCATCGCCACGGTCAAGAAGAACCTCCTCGAAGGCGCGGTGCTGGTGATCGCCATCCTGTTCCTGTTCCTCGGCAATCTGCGCGCGGCGCTGATCACGGCGATGGTGATCCCGCTGTCGATGCTGTTCACGTTCACGGGGATGGTGTCATACAAGATCAGCGCGAACCTGATGAGCCTGGGCGCGCTCGACTTCGGCATCATCGTCGACGGCGCCGTGGTGATCGTCGAGAACTGCGTCCGACGTCTGGCTCATGCGAAAGAACGCCTGGGACGCCCGCTGACACGCGCCGAACGCTTCGAGGAAGTGTTCGCAGCCGCGAGCGAGGCACGCCGGCCACTGGTTTATGGCCAGCTCATCATCATGATCGTCTACATCCCGATCTTTGCGCTGAGCGGCGTGGAAGGCAAGATGTTCCACCCGATGGCGATGACCGTGGTGCTGGCGCTGATTGGCGCGCTGATCCTCTCCGTGACTTTCGTGCCGGCAGCCGTGGCGCTGTTTATTGGCGGCGGCGTCGAGGAAAAGGAAAACCGCATCATGGGCTGGGCTCGCCGCGGGTACGAGCCGGTGCTCAAGCGTGCCCTGGCCAATACGCCGGTGGTGCTCGCCGGCGCGGGCATGGCGGTGCTGCTTAGCGGGCTGGTGGCGCTGCGCCTCGGGAGCGAGTTCATCCCCAACCTGAACGAAGGCGATTTCTCGGTACAGGCGCTGCGCATTCCGGGTACGAGTCTGACGCAGTCGGTGGCGATGCAGCAGCAGATCGAAACGCGCCTCAAGGCAACCTTCCCCGAGATCGAGCGCATTTTCGCGCGCACGGGTACCGCGGAGATCGCATCGGATCCGATGCCACCCAACATCTCGGATGCCTACATCATGCTGAAACCACGCGACAAGTGGCCAGATCCCTCCCGTTCTCGCGAGTCGCTGCGCACCGCGATCGAAGCCGAACTGGAGAAAATTCCGGGCAATCGCTACGAGTTCTCGCAGCCGATCCAGCTACGCTTCAACGAGCTGATTTCAGGCGTGCGCAGTGACGTGGCGGTCAAGCTGTTCGGCGATGATAACGAGGTGCTTGATGCCACGGCGCAGCGTATCGCCAAGGTCCTGCAGACCGTATCCGGCGCCACAGAGGTCAAGGTCGAACAGACCACGGGCCTGCCAGTGCTGACCGTCGACGTCGACCGCGCCCGCGCGGCACGCTACGGGCTGAACATGATCGACGTCCAGGACACCGTCGCCATCGCCGTGGGCGGCCGCGATGCCGGCGTGTTCTACCAGGGCGACCGCCGCTTCAACATTGGCGTGCGCCTGCCGGAAGGCATTCGCACCGACGTGGAAGCGCTGCGGCGTCTGCCTATCCCCCTGCCCAAGGGCACCAACGCGGCAACAAGCTACATTCCGCTCGGCGAAGTCGCCACGCTGACCATCGCGCCAGGTCCGAACCAGATCTCACGGGAAAACGGCAAGCGCCGCATCGTCATCAGCGCCAATGTGCGCGGGCGGGATCTCGGCACCTTCGTGCCCGAGGCCGTGGCTGCCATCGACACGCGCGTGAAGATCCCCACCGGCTACTGGATTGCCTGGGGTGGCACATTCGAGCAGTTGCAGTCGGCGACGAAACGGCTCCAGATTGTCGTGCCCGTGGCGCTGCTGATGGTATTCGTACTGCTGTTCGTCATGTTCGGCAATGTGCGCGACGGCTTGATCGTCTTCACCGGCATTCCGTTTGCATTGACCGGTGGCGTGCTGGCCTTGTGGATGCGCGGCATTCCGTTGTCGATCTCCGCGGCGGTGGGCTTCATCGCGCTCTCGGGTGTGGCGGTACTCAACGGACTGGTCATGCTCTCGTTTATCCGCTCGCTGCGTGAGGAAGGCCGATCGCTCGATGATGCCGTATTCAACGGCGCGTTGACGCGGCTGCGCCCTGTGCTGATGACGGCGCTCGTGGCATCGCTCGGATTCGTGCCGATGGCGATTGCCACGGGCACCGGCGCAGAGGTGCAGCGGCCACTGGCCACTGTCGTGATCGGCGGGATACTGTCATCCACCGCGCTGACGCTGCTGGTGCTGCCTGTGCTGTATCGCTGGGCCCACGGGCGATTGGCGAGCCGCTGACATGACTGCCCCCTCTGCCGCGAACGCGGGAGAGGGGGCAGGAGAAAACCGGGGAAAGAAGAAGGAGGCGGAAAGAGGCGGGCGACGACGGTCTGGCCGCCCACCCGCAATACGTCATTGCGTCAGTGTTCGCAGTTGACCATCCACGTCATGCCGAACCGGTCGACAAGCATCCCGAACCCCTCGGCCCAGAATGTCTTCTGGTAAGGCATGAACACCTGACCGCCTTCGGCCAGCGCATTGAATATCCGCTGACCCTCCGCATTCGGCACATCGCCCACCGACATCATGAAGCCGGAGAACGCGGGGGTCTGCCCCTCCCGGCCGTCCGATGCCATGAACTGGCTGTCACCCACCTGGATATTCGCGTGCATGACTTTCTCGGCCCAGGCGGGCGATGGCTTGGGCTGCCCTTCGGGCGCGTCCTTGTAGCGCATCATAAACGTCACTTTGGCGCCCATCACCTTGCCGTAGAACGCCATTGCCTCGTCAAAACGGCCGCCGAAATCGAGATACGGTTGCACCTGCATGTCGGTCTCCTTACGTGGAGCGGGCATAGCCCGCGAGCCGACTATTATGCGCCTGCCCTACTGACAGCCTTGTCAGGAAAGTCGAGTTCAAACGTGGTCTGTCCGTCCACGCTGCGCACGGACACGCTGCCGCCATGCAGCCGCATGATGGTGTCGACAATGGCAAGGCCGAGACCTGTGGATTTGGCCGAGTCGCGACGTGACGGATCGGCGCGATAGAAGCGTGCAAAAAGGTGTGGCAGCGCCTCCGGAGCGATCCCGGGTCCGCAGTTCACCACCCTGATGACGGTGTGGCCCGGCTGTCCACGTGACACGGCCAATTGCACCGTGCTGCCTGCTGGCGCGTGACGCAGGGCGTTATCCAGCAGATTGATGATGGCGCGCCGCAGCAATGGCTGGTCCGCAGTCACCGTGGCCGCGCCGGCGACGGAGAGCGTCAGGTCGCGGTCGGCGGCCACAGCTTCGAAATACTCCGCCACCTTGTCCAGTTCCGCCCGCGCATCGAGTGGCCGCGCCCCGAGTGCCACCTGTGCGTTGTCGGCGCGCGCCAGGAACAGCATGTTTTCGATCATGCGCGATAGCCGCTCGTACTCCTCGAGATTCGACTCGAGCAACGATTCATACTCCGGCGCCGTGCGTCGCTGAGCCAGCGTGACCTGCGTCTGGCCCACGAGGTTGCTGATCGGTGTGCGGAAGTCGTGCGCCAGATCGGCCGAGAACGTGGAAAGCCGCGTGAAGCTGTCCTGCAGGCGCGCGAGCATACCGTTGAACGCGCCCGCCAGATCGCGCAGTTCCTCCGGTGCGCTGCCTACGTCGAGCCGCGTCGCCAGCCGGCTCGTGGTCACGGCCGCCGCATCGCTCGCCATCCGCCGCAATGGCCGCAAGCCGCGCCGCGCCAGCAGGAAACCAAGGGCCGCCGCCACGATCGCACCGCACAGGACCGCCACGAGCAATCGGCTGTGATACTCGCGCATCAGCGCCACGCGATATCCCGCGTCGCTGAGCACGACGATTTCCACAGTCTGGCCGGAGTCGCCAATCTGGCCCAATGCGACGATGCCGCGTGACGGCACACCGTTGCGCGGATACCAGGTCTGCAATTGAGTCGTATCGGGCGCCGTGGCGAGCGGCAGGACGCGCAGGTCCGGAACCCGCTCATTGCGCGGATTGAGGGTGACCAGCGGATCGCCGTCCAACGTGCGGACCACGAGCACCAGCCCTTCGTGCCCCATCGCGATATCGGCAAATCGGTGTGTGTCCGCGCGAACTTCGGCCTCACTGCCAACTTCACGCAGCAGATGGCGCACCAGCAGCACCTCGCCAACAAGCTCGCCTTCATCGCGCGCCTGCAACTGGTTGCCCAGCGAACTCGACAGATACGTTGCCACGCCAACCAGCACCGCCGCTGTGGTCAGCCCATAGGCCAGCGCCAGCCGCGTAGTCAGCGATGCCGGCATGGCGGCCTGCAGCTTTGACAGCAACCGCATCATGCCTCGTCGAATTCGTCGAGTACGTAGCCCATGCCGCGGCGGGTATGGATCAGCTTGTTCGGGAACGGGTCATCCACCTTCGCACGCAGGCGTCGGATCGACACGTCCACGACGTTGGTGTTGCTGTCGAAGTTCATATCCCAGACCTGCGACGCAATCAGCGAGCGTGACAAAACCTCGCCACGGCGCCGCGCCAGCAATTGCAGCAGCGCGAACTCCTTCGAGGTGAGGTCGATTTTCTGCCCCGCGCGGGTCACGCGGCGGCGGATGGTGTCGATCTGCAGGTCGGCCACCTCGATGAATTCGCTCTCGCGCAGCGGGCCACGCCGCAGGATCGTCCGGATACGCGCCACCAGTTCGGCAAACGCGAACGGCTTGACCATGTAGTCGTCTGCGCCCAGTTCCAGCCCCTTGAGCCGATCGGACAATTCGTCACGCGCGGTCAGGCACAGCACGGGCGTGTCCTTGTCCCGGCGCAGTTCGCGCAATACCTGCCAGCCATCCATGCCGGGCAGCATCACGTCGAGCACGATCAGGTCATAGTGCTGCTCGCGTGCGTGGGCCAGCCCATCCACGCCGTCGCGGGCCAGATCGGCCACGAAGCCCGACTCGGTGAGTCCCTTGAGCAGATAATCACCGGCCTTCGGCTCGTCTTCGACAATCAGGATGCGCATGTTGGTTCACTTCCGAGCCGGTATGGTACCGGCCCATTATTCGAGGTTCTGGATATAGACCGAGACACTAGCGGAGCTTTGCCACGAATTGGCGAACATTGCACGAATGTCATCTTGATATAGCCATTTTGCAACCGTTTGAGGCAGTACAATGCTGCAACTGCTCAACACAGGCAGTTTGATCCCGCGCAAGTTCCCAATTTCCTCGATGAAACGCCCGTTCTCCGGTCTCCTGTTGTGCCTTGCCTCACTCGCGCTGCCTGTCCAGGGCGCGGCTGCGGCTGATATGGCGGCCTGCGAATTGACGGAAGCAATCGGCCTGTCGATGCCCGAGCGGCACGCGGCGATCAAGATCGAAGCGGAAGCGGAGATTGGCCAGTTGAATGGCCTCAATGGAACGCAGGCCCAATGCGAGATAGGCCAGATCGGCCAGATGGGCCCCGGGCGAGGGCTGGAGGATGACCTGCCAGTCTGGCAGGATGCCCGACCAGCCGTTGATGCGCCGAATCACCCCGGCAAGCAACCGGGCGCAGCCGCCAGCAATGCGATGCTGTTGCAGGAATTACCACCCGCGGCGATGCAGTACCAGCGTCATGCGCAGCCGCTGGCCATTACCGCCTTCACAGCCCTACCGATCCTGACTGCCGAGCGTTGCTGACGCATCCGGCCAGCCAATGATGCCGATACACCAGGCGCCCATGCGCCCGGTGGGGTACCGCATCGCTACTCGACGCGATAGAAGTCGATCGACTGCCCGGCATTGACCGCGCGTTGCAGCCAATCAGGGTATTCCCCATTACCGTCCCAGGTTTGCCCCATGGCGTTGCGGTACATCACACGCGGCGGCGCATCTGGCGTCGGCGTTGCGGCTTTCGCAACGGCCTCGGCCTGATCGGCAACTTCGATATGCGCATCGGCAAAACAGCCGGCCTCGACCAGGTCTTCGAACGTCAGGCCGTGACGCTCCATCTGTTCGTGGACCCACACCACCGCGGCTTGTTTGGCTGACTCAGACTCGGACATGACTCATCGTGCGCGCCTGTCGACATGGCTGGACAGGCTGGAGAAAGGAAATTCTTGGGGGACGGCCCGCGCAGCGTGCATTGCGAACCAGATTGAGATTCTACAGGTTGTTTGGCGTGGATTTGTCGCCAAGGCCGAATTCATTGTCCGGTCGGCATCCTGCCCCGCAATCGTATCGCATTGCCCCAAACAAATGACATCAATGTCATCCAAGGGTCATGTTCGCGTCGGGGCCTGCTCTCTAGACTGGGTTCCAAGGTCGCACAACGACCGATCAGACTCTCCAGCAAGCCGTGAACAACCCGTAACCCATATCACGAAGAGGATTCCAAGATGCGAACCATCAAGCAAGCCCTGCTCTACACTGCCCTGACCGCCACCCTCGCCGGCGCCGCCGGATTGGCCAATGCCGCGCCGCGCAGCGCGGATCCGTTCACCGACGGCGCGCGCGTCACCAATCGCGATGGCCTGGTCGAGCGCACTGGCACGCGCGATCCGTACACCGATGGCGGCCGCGCCATCCACGACCCGCGTAGCCCGTACACAGACGGCGGCTTCAGCGCAACGGGCAAGCGCGACGTGTTCACCGACGGGGCCTGATACAGGATGTCGCTCGATGCGTGACGCGTCATGACACGCTCACGCATCGACATCGGCCATCGCCAGTTCAGTGAACTGCGCCGCAGGCATCGGCCTGCCAAGTAGATAGCCCTGTAACGCATCACACCCCAGACCTGCCAGGAACGACCGCTGAGCGGTCGTTTCCACGCCCTCAGCCACTACCTGCAAATTCAGCGTTCGGCCCAGCGCCACGATGGCCGATACGATCGCGGCATCCTCGCTGTCCTCAGCGAGATCGCGCACGAATCCCCGGTCGATCTTCAATTCGCTCGCTGGGATGCGCTTCAGATGCAGCAGGCTTGAATATCCAGTACCGAAATCATCGATCGCAATCCGCACGCCCATCTCGTCGAGCTGGGTCATGATCGCGAGCGTGGTCTCCACATCGCGCATGGCGGTAGTTTCCGTAATCTCGAGCGTCAATCGTCTTGGCTCGACCTTATGCCGCGCTAACGCCTCGGCTACCGACTCGACCATGCCCACATGACAGAACTGCAGCGCGGAAAGGTTGACCGCCATCGACCAATGCTTGTGCCCCATGTCGTGCCATAACGCCAATTGCCGGCACGCCTCGTTGAGTACCCACGTCCCGATCGGCACGATCGCTCCGGTCTTCTCAGCCAGCGTGATGAACTGGTCCGGCATCAGTTGGCCCTGCACGGGATGATTCCAGCGCAGCAACGCCTCGGCGCCTACCAGCACATTGTCGACAGCCGAGAACTTCGGCTGATAGTGCAACTGCAATTGCCCGTTTCTCAGGGCCGCGCGCAAGTCCTGGATCAGCATCTGCTGCGCCCGCGCCTGATGGTTCATCGACCGCTCGAAGAAGTAGCTCGCGTTCCGGCCTGATGCCTTCGCGTGGTACATCGCGGCGTCGGCATTGGTCATCAACGCGTCCTGATCCTGTCCGTCGACCGGGTAGATCGCGATGCCGATGCTGCCTGAAACGTGCAACATGTGGCCCGCCACATTTGCGGGCTCTCGCAGCACGTCGATCAGCTTCCCGGCGACGACACCCGCATCCTCAGGTTCGTCGACGTGGACCAGCAGCACGAATTCATCGCCACCGACACGCGCGATCGTATCTTCCGACGAGACCGATGCCCGCAGCCGACTGGCGATTTCCACCAACAGCCCGTCGCCGACCTGGTGTCCGTAGGTATCGTTGACGCCCTTGAATCCATCCAGATCGACGAAAAGCACGGCAAAACGGCCATGCTGCCGGGCCGCTGCCTGAATCGCCAGCGTGAAACGGTCTTCCAGCAGCACGCGGTTCGGCAGATGGGTGAGCTTGTCGTGTAGCGCCAGAAATTCCAGCTCTTCGTTCGCGACGCCCAACGCGTCGGCCAGCACCGCCGTGCGCATTTCCAGGCGCATGTCGAGCACCGACGTAATCAGCGCCACGGCCAGGACGCAGATCGTGATCACGAGAATGGGCAGCGCCAGCGTATTGCCCTGCAGCCCGCCGCCCGCTGCGCCACACACACTACCGATAGGAAACCTCGCCGCGGCCATGCCGGTGTAGTGCATCGCCGCGACGGCGCCGCCCATCACCAGTGCCGCCCCAAAGCGCAGTTGATGCACGCGCGGCATGTGCCGCCGCAATCGGAAGGCAATCCAGAGCGCCGCCCCGGATGCCCCCACGGCGATCAGGATCGACAATAGAAACAACCACGGGTCGTACTGAATGCCCGGTTGCATGCGCAATGCCGCCATGCCCGTGTAATGCATGCTGGCTACGGCCCCGCCGAGCACCAGCGCGCCAAGCGCCAGTCGCCTGCGCGGCAGATGCTCCAGGCAGACGAGCCGCAGCGCGAATGCCGAGGCAACAATGGCGATCAGCAGTGAGACAGCCGTGATGGCGGGGTCGTAGCCCAGCGGAATCGGCAGGCTGAACGACAACATGCCCAGGAAGTGCATCGACCAGATGCCAAGCCCCATGGCCACTGCCCCGCCGGCCAGCCACAGCCGCGCATAGCGGCCGCTCGCGGTGGAGATGCGCCCTGCCATGTCCAGCGCGGTATAGGAAGCGAGAACGGCAACAATGACCGAAAACAGGACGAGTAACGCGTCGTAACTGGCGGGAAACATGGTGGGGGCGATGACTTCGAACGAGGCGATGACTTCGAGGTGGCGGCATTCTGACATCGACCGCCACTGCCCGCAAACGACCTATACTCTTGCCTCTCTTCGAAGTCACGGAGCAAAGTCATGCGGGTTGCATTCCTCGGGCTCGGCGTCATGGGCTACCCCATGGCCGGCCATCTGGCCGCCAAGGGCCATGACGTCACCGTTTACAACCGTACGGCAGCCAAGGCGGAGCGCTGGGTCCAGGCCTTTGGCAAGCATGGTGGCAAACAGGCAGCGACGCCGGCGCTGGCCGCAGTCGACTGTGACATCGTTTGTGCCTGTGTTGGCAATGACGATGACCTGCGCGCGGTCATGACGGGGCCAGATGGCGCGTTCCAGCACGCGGCGCCAGGCACTATCTTCGTCGACCACACCACTGCTAGCGCCAGCGTAGCCCGCGAACTGCACGCGGCCGCACGCGAGCGCGGCTGCCATTTCGTCGATGCACCAGTTTCGGGCGGACAGGCTGGCGCCGAACAAGGCATCCTGACCATCATGTGCGGGGGCGACCCGGAAGCATTCCAGCGCGCCGAGCCCGTCATCGCCGCCTATGCGCGCGCCGTCACCCGCATCGGAGAGAGCGGGGCCGGCCAGTTGGCCAAGATGGTCAACCAGATCAGCGTCGCCGGGCTGCTGCAGGCGCTTTCCGAAGCCATCGCGTTTGGCGAGCACGCCGGGCTGGACATGCGCGTGGTGCTCGACGTTATCAGCAAGGGCGCGGCGTCATCGTGGCAGATGGAAAACCGTGGCCCGACGATGCTCCAGAACAAATTCGACTTCGGTTTCGCCGTGGACTGGATGCGCAAGGACCTGGGCCTGTGCCTGGACGAAGCCCGCCGCAATGGCGCCACGCTGCCAGTCACATCGCTGGTCGACCAGTTCTATGCAGACCTGCAACAAATGGGAGGCTCGCGAGACGACACCTCGTCGCTAATCAAGCGCCTGCGTCGTTCGTGACCCGTGGCCCGTGACTGGGCGCGCGGTGCCTGCCGTGTCGAGACAGGAATCGACTGACCGTCCGACCGTCTGACCGTCCGACAAACACCTACACCGCTTTCAGCAGGCGCCCGAATGGTGAGCGCCCGGCCCACTCCTATGCTAGATGCGTGATGGAGGTTTCCGCTTCCTGGTCGGCGGGCAGGGTCGGTCAGGACGGCGCGGCATCGTCCGTAGATGGGATGGAGATGCCGCCACGCGCCGCACCATGGCGCCAGTTGCTGTTCTCCGCTTGCGGCAGCCATCGGCGATGGCAATACATCGTCATCGCGGCATGGCACTGCGGGTTGATGCGACGGGCGGCATGATGCGGTACGTGGGAGTCACACCATCGCCAAGCCCTGGTGCGTCGCGCACCAGGGCTTCTTTATTTCTCCGTCCGCCTGATCCTCGGCCTTCGTCTAATGCTCAGTAGGACTTCGGCAATCCCAGCACCCGCTCGGCGATATGGCACATGATCAGCTGCGCGCTGACCGGTGCGATACGCGGGATATAGGATTCGCGCAGATAGCGCTCGACGTGATACTCCCGGGCATAGCCCATGCCACCCAGCGTCAGCACAGCGGTCTGACAAGCCTGGTGCGCGGCCTCGGCGGCCAGGTACTTCGCCGCATTCGCCTCGGCGCCGCACGGCTTTCCATTGTCGTAGAGCCAGGCGGCCTTCCACACCATCATGTCGGCCGCTTCCAGCGCCATCCACGCCTGGGCCAGCGGATGCTGAATCCCCTGGTTCTGGCCGATCGGCCGCCCGAACACCGTGCGCTCGCGTGCATAGCGCGTGGCCGCCTCCAGCGCGGCGCGGCCCAGGCCCACCGATTCCGCGGCGATCAGGATGCGTTCGGGGTTCAGGCCATGCAGGATGTACTCAAAGCCACGGCCCTCCTCGCCGATGCGATCTTCGGCGGGCACCATCAGGCCGTCGATGAACAGCATGTTCGAATCGACCGCGCCCCGCCCCATCTTGTCGATCTCGCGTACCTCGATGTGGTTCCGGTCCAGCGTCGTGTAGAACAGGCTCAAACCCTGCGTCGGCTTGGCCACTGCATCTAGCGGCGTGGTACGCGCCAGCAGCAGCATGCGCGATGCCACCTGCGCCGTCGAAATCCAGATCTTGCGGCCGTCCACGCGATAGGCGCTGCCATCGGCGGTGCGCACGGCCTGCGTCTTCAGGTGCGTGGTATCCAGCCCGGCGTCGGGCTCGGTCACGGCAAAACATGCCTTGTCGCGCCCCGCGATCAGCGGCGGCAACGCGGCGGCCTGCTGGGCCTCGGTGCCGAATACCACCACCGGGTTCAGGCCAAACACGTTCATATGGATCGACGATGCCCCGGAGAAGCCTGCACCTGACGCCGAGACCGTCTGCATGATCAGCGCCGCTTCGGTGATCCCCAGCCCCGCGCCGCCGAACCGTTCGGGCATGGCAATGCCCAGCCAGCCCGCGCCGGCCATCGCCTGATGGAAAGCCTCGGGAAACTTGTGCTCGCGGTCGAGTTCAGCCCAGTACTCGGGCCCAAAATCGCTGCAAAGCTGCGTCACGGCCTCGACGATCGCGTTCTGCTCAGGTGTCCTTTCGAAGTTCATCTTTGTGTCCTCTTATTCCGGCTGGATGCCGGCGTCCTTCACCAGCTTGTTCCACTTCACCAGTTCGCTGCCCACAAAGCCCGCGAACTGCTGCGGCGTCTGCCCGAAGGCTTCAAAACCAAGCGCTTCGAACTTGGGGGCCACTTCCTTGCTCGCGGCGATCTTCGACAACTCGCGGTTCAACCGGTCGACGATCGGCTGCGGCGTCTTTGCCGGGGCGAAAACGCCATTCCACGACGTGATGTCGAACCCCTTCAACTCGGGTGTATCCCCGATCGGAGGCAGGTCCGGCAACAGCCGGCTGCGCTGCGCCGTGGTCACCGCCAGCGCCCGCATCCGGCCCGCCTTGACGTTGGCGATGCCAGCGGCCACGTCGACGAACATCATCGGCACCTGACCCGCGATCACGTCGGTCATGGCCGGCGGGGTGCTCTTGTATGGCACGTGCAGCAGATCGACATGAGCCATACGGGCCAGCGTGGCGCCCGACACGATGCCGGTGCTGTTGCCGCTGGCGTATGACATGCCCGGATGCGACTTCGCATAGGCAATCAGTTCCCCGACGGTCTTGACTGGCAGCTTCGGATTGATAACCAGCATGAACGGCAGGTTGCCCATGCGCGCGACCGGCGTGAAGTCCTTGATCGGGTCGTACGGCAGCTTCTTCATCAGGGAAGGGTTGGCCGAATGCGTCGTGTTCGTCGTCATGAAAAGCGTATAGCCGTCGGGAGCGGCCTGCGCGACGATCTCCGCCGCGATCGCGCCATTCGCCCCCGGACGATTGTCGACGATCACGTTCTGATTCAACGCATCGCCCAACTCCTTTGCCGTGATGCGCGCGACCGCATCGGTACCGCTTCCCGCCGCAAATGGCACGACCAGGCGGATCGGCCGGCTTGGGTAGGCGTCATTGGCGCTCGCCGGCAGCGAAATCGCGGCAGCGGGCAACGCCAGGATGGCAACGGCCAGCGTGCGCCGCATGCGGAAATTGGGCATGGTGTCTCCTCGGTTTTCTTGTCGGCGGCGGGCGCCGCCACGCTTCGATGCGTACTGTGTGCTCACTCGGGCCGGATCACGCGATCGGGCGACTCTTCATACGGCGGGGCATAGACGACGAGCAGCTTGACCGGTTCGTCGCTGATCACCGTGAATACGTGCATCGCGTCCGCCGGAAAGAAGCAGCAGTCGCCAGGACCAAGCTCTTGCGCGTGGCCATTGACCTCGGCACGCGCGCGCCCTTCCAGGACATAACAGACCTGCTCGATGCCGGGATGCGCATGGGGCAACGCGCCCTTCCCCCGTTCGATGGTGCCGTGGATGACTTCAAGCTGCGTGGCGCCGACGTTTTCGCGGCCGATGATGCGGCGATTCAGCGTGCCGACGTGATTGGCGGGGTGATATCCGGCGACGTCCTCGGTGCGAACGAAGTAGACGGGTGATGCGGTCATGGGTGGGCTGTCTCCAACTTCGAGCCCGACCGAGCACAGTCCACGTCGGTCAGACTCTATTTTCATGTTTGTGAAACGGATTTTATCCCCATGAAAAATGCCGTCAACTAGGGATTGCTCCGGATCTGACGTCTCAGCGCCCCACGTGGGCGCGCAAACCTGGGCAGCCACGAGCCCTGATTCGCCAGGATCAAATTCCTCCCTTGGCCTGCCCGCGCGCCGTGCACTAGACTGCTCTCACAAAAAAAGCATGACCGTTCAGTTTTATTCGCTTGGTGCATCCGCGCCATGAGCCATCGTCATGACGCTTGCATCCGGGTCGACCTCGAAGTGCAACCGGAAGGAGACAATGCATGGAATCGAAGAACGTTCCGCACGTGGCCGAACTACTGCGCGACGCGCCGAAGAACTGGGGCAAATGGGGACCCGATGACGAAGTCGGCTCGCTCAACTACCTGACCCAGGCCGAAGTGCTGCGCGGCGTGGCAGCCGTACGCTCGGGCAAGACCTTCACGCTGCAGATCCAGATGGGCAACCCGAAGGGGGATCCGGTCTGGCCCGGCCGCTCGCAGGCACGTCGTCTGAACGTGATGGACAAGGGCCACTACCTGTGCGGCAAGGCGCCGATCTTCCCGGGGCAAGGCGAGTACGCGGACGACATGATGATCATGTACCTGCAAGGCTCCACCCAGTACGATGCCCTCGGCCATGTCTGGTACGGCGACCAGCTCTGGAACGGCTATGACGCCAAGTCGACCATCGGCGGCATGGAAAAAGCCAGCGTGCTGCCCATCGCCGAACGCGGCATCGTCGGCCGTGGCGTGCTGATCGACATGGCGCGCCATCGCGGCAAGGCCGTGCTCGATCCCGGTGAGACCTTCACCCACCTCGACCTGCTGGCCGCAGCCGAAATGCAGGGCGTGCGTATCGAAAAGCATGACATCGTCATCATCCGCACCGGCTGGATCGGCTCCTTCTACGAGCGCGATCAGGCCGAGTTCTACAAGAACTTCATCGAGCCGGGTCTGACCTACAGCCCCGAACTGGTGGAGTGGTTCCACAAGATGGAAATTCCGAACCTGGTCACTGACACCATCGCCAACGAGGTCACGGTGGACCCGGTCTCGGGCGTGGCGCTGCCACTGCACAATGCGCTGATGCGCAACCTCGGCGTGACGCTGACGGAAATCGCGCAGCTTGACCCGCTGGCCACGGATTGCGCTGACGACGGGCAGTGGAGCTTTCTCTATACCGCAGCGCCACTGAAGGTCGTGAACGGTAGTGGAGCACCGGTCAATCCGGTCGTCATCAAGTAGGCGGAGGCAGGGGTTCGTCCACCCATGCGTCCGCCTGCTTGAATACGACGGACGCACCCTGCCACGCGGCGGCACGCATAGCGCGCCGCCGTTCCACCTTCCGGAGACACCATGACGCCCTATGACCGCAAGCCCTGGCTGTCGAGCTACGAGCCGGGCAAGCCCCACGCGATCACGCCCGAGTTCACCGACGCGCTGAGTCTGTTCCGTGCCGCGGTAGCGCGCGCGCCGTCGCAGCCAGCCATTCTCTACTTCGACGGCAGCCTGAGCTACGCCGAGCTTGACGCGCAATCCGACGCGCTCGCCTGCGCGTGGCAAGACCGTGGCATCACGCGCGGAGAACGCGTCGCCATTTACTTGCAGAACGTCCCGCAGTTCGTCATCGCCCTGGTGGCGGCGTGGAAACTGGGCGCCGTTGCCGTGCCCGTCAACCCGATGAATCGCGCGCGCGAACTGCGCGTGATCCTGGCGGACTCGGGCGCTCGCCTGCTGGTTTGCTCCGAGACCCTTTACGTCGATATCGTCCGCCCCCTGCTTGCGGAAGAAGCCAGCGCGGAAAACGGCGTGCTGCCTCTGGTGATGACGACATCCGAACTGGAGTACCAGCAGCGCCACGACCCACGGCTGTTCGCCAATGCGAGCCGACAGGAAACACCGGGCGCGGAATCGCTGTCGGCAGTGATCGCAGCCAACGCCGGCCGCCATCCTCCACCAGTGGCGCTGGGGCCGAACGACATCGCCATGCTGGTGTACACCTCCGGCACCACCGGCGTGCCCAAGGGCGCGATGAACACCCACGGCAACGTAGCCTTCAACGCCCAGGTCTACCGCGACTGGATCACGCTGGGCGAAGGAGAGCCCATCCTCGGCGTCGCGCCCCTGTTTCATATCACCGGGCTGATCGGCCATATCGGCGCCGCCTTCATGTGCGCCGCTCCGCTGGTGCTGGCCTGTCGCTTCGAACCGGGCGTGATGCTCGACACGCTGCGCGAGCATCGCCCCGCCTTCACCATCGGCGCCATCACCGTGTTCATCGCACTGATGAACCACCCAAATGCCACGCGCGATTGCTTCGCGTCGCTGACCAAGATCTACTCCGGCGGCGCGCCGATTCCGCCCAGCGTGGTGGAGGCGTTTCGCGAACGCTTCGGCCACTACATCCACAACGGCTACGGCCTGACCGAGACCAACTCGCCAACGCACGTGGTGCCGCGCGGGGTCGAGGCGCCCGTGGACCCGGCCTCCGGCACCCTTGCCGTGGGCGTGCCGGCCTACAACGTCGAGTCGTATATTGGCGACGACGAGGGCAAACCGATGGCAGTTGGCGAAGTCGGCGAGATCATTTCGCGTGGGCCGATGATCGTGCCGGGATACTGGAACAAGCCGCAGGAGAGCGCCAAGGCCATCGTCGATGGTTACTTCCGCACCGGGGATGTCGGGTTCATGGACGAACGCGGCTGGTTTTACCTCGTGGACCGCAAGAAGGACATGATCAACGCCAGCGGCTACAAGGTCTGGCCACGCGAGGTGGAGGACGTGCTGTACACCCATCCCGCCGTGCGGGAAGCCGCCGTGGTTGGCGTTCCCGATGCCTACCGTGGCGAGACGGTGAAAGCCGTGGTCAGCCTCAAGCCAGGGGCGAGCGTCACGCCAGAAGAACTGGCGGAGTACTGCAAGGCCCGGATGGCGGCGTACAAGTATCCCCGCCTGGTAATGATCATGGACGAGCTTCCCAAGACCGTTACCGGCAAGATCTTGCGACGGGAGCTGCGGGGGTAATCATCGGGTTTTGGTTTTTGTCTTGGTCTTGGTTTTGGTCGTGGACGAGTGCTACTCGATCGCCATCGGGTAGCACGCTTCCTGAATCCATGCATCGGCCACCGTCCCCCCAGGGAAATCCTCCATCCTTGCGTGGTCAGGACCTGCCGCGACGCTTCTGCTCGTGCTCACGCTGGCAGTCCATGCACCGTTTTGCCGTCGGGTATGCCTGCAGTCGCTCGAATGGAATCGGCTCCTCGCACTCGCGGCAAATCGCATAGGAGCCGAGCGTCATCCTGCCGCGCGCGGCCGCGATGTCTTCCAGTTCCACGCGGTAATGCTCGCGCATCACATCGGCCTGCCGCTGACCGATCTCCCGATCCGCGACGTCCGTTTTGTCGCCCGGATCCTGCCGCTCCAGCGGGGCGCGCGGCGAGGCGCCGGTACCCAGTGCGGCACGCGCGCGGGCTTCTTCCGCGTCGAGCATTGCGGCCAAAGTGGCAAATTGTGCGGAAGTCAGTGCATTCACGGAGAAGCTCCTTGTAGGGTGTGAGAAGCAGAATGCCCAGGGGGGCACCTTTTCAAGATATGCCTCGGCGTGCCTACCCATCTGCTCCCAGATCAAGAATGACGGCGGTATCCGGTGATGCTCGTGACATATTGCCAGCGCCGCGACTGCCTCGCAGGCATCGCGGAGGCTTGACGTGTCGCTATCCGCCCGTTACGCACGCCGGCAGCCTGCTCCGTCAGGAAAACCTGACAATCCACGCGACAGGACTGACGCCACTCTCAGTGCACCCTGCTTCCGCGAGCGACCGGCGGGCGCGATACTCGCCCAATGATTTCGCGCACAGACACCGACCGACTAACTGTGTATCTGGTCGAAAGAACGCCGGCCGTCAGGCGCAGGCAGTTGCGCCTGCTGGCGTCCCTGGACGGCCTACGTGTGGCCGGCGCCGGACACGATGCGCAAGCCCATCAAACGGAACTGGTAGACCTCCAGCCGGATGTCGTGCTGATCGGCCTGAACGCCACAGAGAACACACCCCTGCCGCGAATTCGCGCGCTCGCGATCGCCTTGCCGGCCAGCACGCTGATCGTGCTGGCTAACGAGGGCACACCCCAGATGCGCCGCGCGTGCCTGATGGCTGGCGTGGCCCACTGCTTCGACAAGACGCTCGAGATCGTGGAACTACGCAACCTGCTGCTCGCCATGGCGAGCGCGGCGCGGCAACACCGAAAGGTAACCGCATGAATTCCCACTGCCCCACTGCCCCACTGCCCATGAGGACGCCCATCATGCACCAGCATATTCTTGTCGCCGTCGACGATAGCCACTGCGCGCGTCGCGCCCTGAACGAAGCCGTCGGCCTTGCCAGCGCGTTTCACGCCAAGCTCGAGATCCTGCACGTCATCGACTACAGCTTCCTGCAGTACGACTTCGGCTATGGCGATTTCACCGAACTACGCCCACAGCTGACGGCTGCAGGCGAATCGCTTCTCAAGGAAGCTGGCGAGATCGCCGCGGCTGCCGGGCTCGAGCATCACGAAACCCTGATCGACGATCTGGCAACGATGGGCAACATCGCGGACCGCGTCAACGGCTATGCGCGAACGTGCAGCGCCGATATCGTCGTCATCGGCACGCATGGCCGGCACGGCTTGAAGCGCATGCTGCTTGGCAGCGTCGCCGAAAGCCTGGCACGCGATTGCCCGGTCCCCGTTGTCCTGGTGCGTGACGACTCTCCCGCCAGGACCGCTGAACGTCCGGTCGCCCAGAAGTAAGGCTGTGGGAACGCGCGGGACGGGACTCACCGCACCTCCCGCGCTTCTTACGCCTCCTATGCCTCCAGCAAGGCCCTTTCGATGACCTCCCGGATCTGACGGGCCAGACCATCCATCCGCTCCGCCGGCACGCCCCCGTATCCGAGCACCAGGCCGTTGTAGGCCGGCGCCGAGCCCGGCAGACAGAACCTTGACAGCGGCCGCAGCACCAGCCCTTGCGCGCGGCCGATGCGGCTGACTTCGGTATCGGCCACCGGCACGTCCAGTCGGGCGGAAAGGTGCATGCCGCCCGCGCCTCCCGAAACCGTCACCAGCCCTTGCAGATGACGCGTCATCGCATCGTGCAGCGCGGCACGCCGGGCGGCGTAGAGTTGCCGCATCCGCCTGAGGTGGCGCGTGAAATGCCCCGCCTCGATAAACGATGCCAACGCGAGTTGCTCGGCCACCCGTCCGCGCAGCATGAGCGCGCCGGCCGTGCGGTGGACCACCGGCGCCAATGCCGGCGGGACCACCATGAAACCGATCCGCAGCGCCGGGAACAACACCTTGCTGAAGGTGCCAAGGTAGATCACCGGCGCATCCTCGGCCAGGCCTTGCACCGCCGAAAGCGGCGTTCCCTGGTGCCGGAATTCGCTGTCATAGTCGTCCTCGACGATCCACGCGCCAGCGGCACGTGCTTGTGCCACCAGCGCCAGTCGCCGCTCCAGGCTCATCACCGCGCCTAGCGGGTACTGGTGCGAGGGCGTGATGTAGATGAGCCTGGGCGGTGTCTCGGTCCAGTCCTGCGGACGAGGCGCAAGCCCATCGGCATCGACCGGGATCGGCACCAGCCGCAGATTGGCCGCCTGGAACGCACTACGCGCGCCGCTATAGCCAGGGTTTTCGATCCAGGCGATATCGTCGGCGTCCGCCAGCAGCCGCGCGCACAGGTCCAGTCCGTTCTGGGTGCCATCGGTAATGAACACCTGCGACGCATCGCAGCGCACGCCGCGCGAAACGCGCAGGTACTCGGCAATCACCTGTCTCAGCGCCACGTTGCCAGCCACGGGCATATAGCCGAGTTGCGCCGGTGTGATGTTGCGCCAGGCACGTTCGAGATGGCGCCGCCATTGCGCCAGCGGGAACGCGTCCAACGCCGGCGTGCCGGGCAGGAACGGCAGCGGGTCATCCATGCCATCGCCCGGCCGCATAATGCCCGCCACGCGCCGCGACAACACCGGCGGCGCCTCGGGCACGCTCGCCGGGGTGTGCTGAAGCCCGACACGCGCCACCACGGTGCCCTGCCGGCTGCCCGTGACGAAACCTTCGGCGGCAAGACGCTCGTAGGCATACAGCACGGAATTGCGCGCCATGCCGAGTTCATCGGCCAGCGCGCGCGTGGGCAGCAGTCGCGTGCCCTCCTCGATCTTGCCGCTGAGAATGGCCGTCCGCAGGCAGGCATACAGCTGGTATTGCCGTGGCATTCGCCCTGACGCCGACGGCGTGGCTTCACGCTCGAACGCCGACAACAGCACGCCGAAATCCATCGTGGCTCCATGAACATTGATGACTGTGGGTCTACGCATGGTGCCACGATTTGCCTATCGTGGACACATCCCCAACCAAAGGACGTCCCGCAATGACCGCGACCAATACCCAGCCGCCTTCGCCCCGCACCCGCATCCACCGTGTCGCCAGACGCGGCCATTACGATCGCGCGACCCTCCACGCCATCGTCGATGCCGCCTACGTCTGCCACCTGGCGTTTGCGGACGAACATGGCGTCCACTGCATCCCGACCGCGTGCTGGCGCGAGGGCGATCACCTTTACATCCACGGCTCCAACGGCAGTCGCATGTTGAAGCTCGCGGCCACCGGCGCGCAGGTCTGCGTGACGATCACCCATCTGGATGGGCTAGTGCTGGCGCGTTCGGCGTTTCATCACTCGATGAACTACCGGTCGGCCGTCATCTACGGGTGCTTCGAAGCGGTGGAAGGTCCGGCGAAAGCAGCGGCACTGGACGCCTTCGTCGAACGCATCGCACCCGGACGCTCGCACGAGGTACGTCCGGGCGATACCAGCGAACTCGCTGCCACGACCGTCTTGCGCATTCCGCTCGACGAGGCGGCAGCAAAGATCCGGACGGGCGGTCCGGCGGACGACGAAGCCGACATGGACCGGCCGGTCTGGGCAGGCGTGCTGCCCATGGCGCTGCAGCCGCTGGCACCGCTGACCGATGCGGCGCCCACGGGCACGCCTGACTATGTGCGCGCCTGGGCATCGACGGCATCCGCCAGCGCTACGGATGCTGAAGCGGTCTCGCCGTGACCACCGGCACCACCCGCAGCACGATGCCGGCGTCGGATGCGCAGCGGGCCTGGCTGCTACTGGCCGGCATCGCATTGGCGTGGGGCATCAACTGGCCCGTCGGCAAGGCCCTGCTGGCGTACCTGCCGCCGATCTGGGTGGTAGCGCTGCGTTCCGCTGTGGGCGCTGCCGCGCTGCTGGTGATCTGCGTGGTGCGCAAACGCCTCGTGCTGCCCAAGCGAGGCGACATCCCCGTCATCCTGAGCGTGGGCGTGCTGCACATGACGGCGTTCTCCGTGCTTGCCAGCATCGGACTGCAGTACGTTGCGGCGGGACGCTCCGCCGTGCTGGCCTACACCACGCCGCTGTGGGTGGTGCCCGGCGCGTGGCTGATGCTCGGCGAACCCATGACCGTCAGACGCCTTGCCGGCGTCGGCCTCGGCCTGCTGGGCCTGCTGCTGATCTTCAACCCGCTGGCGTTCGACTGGCGCGACCGGAACGCGGTGCTCGGCAATGGCCTGGTGCTGCTTGCCGCGCTTTGCTGGGCGATAAGCATTCTGTATGTCCGCGCCCACAAATGGGTCACGCCACCGTTCGAGCTGGTGTTCTGGCAAGCGCTGCTGGCCACCTGCCTGCTGATACCGCTGGCGCTGCTGCTGGACGGCATGCCGCAGGTCGACTGGCAACCGTCGCTGGCCGGACTGCTGCTCTACGGCGGATTCTTCGGCATCGCCCTGGCCTACTGGGCCATGAACACCGTCAACCGGACCTTGCCCGCGGCCACGACATCGCTCGGCCTGCTCGGGGTGCCGGTGTTCGGCGTGGCGTGTTCGGCCATCGCGCTCGGCGAACCCATCTCGCTGCAGCTCATCATGGCTATGGGGTTGATTCTGGGTGGGATCGGGGTAGGGACGATGGGTGGAGGAAGACAAAGGGGGTGATGTCCCCCTTTATCCCCCTTTGTCCCCGGCGCCGTCAGTCGACCTTCACGTTCAGCTCACCCACGACGCCAGCCCATTTGGCCAGTTCCGCCTGGATAAACCGCCCGAGATCGGCCGGGGAACTGGCGACGGGCGTCGCGCCCTCGCCATTGAAGCGCTGCACCAGCTTTGGCGAGGCCATCGCCTTGCCAACTGCCTTGTTCAGCGAATCAATGATCGGCTGCGGCGTATTGCGCGGCGCCAGCAGCGCGTTCCAGGTATTGATCTCGAAGTTGCCATACCCCGGTACTTCACGCATGGCAGGAACATCCGGCAGTTGCGCGGACCGGTCCCGGGTAGTCACTGCAATGGCCCGCAGCCGGCCCGCCTTGACCTGAGGCAACGCGCCAGGCAACGTCGCGAAGCTCATCTGCGTTTCGCCGGCAATCACCGACGTATTGGCAAGCGCCCCGCCGCGATACGGCACATGCACAAGCTTGGCACCTGCACCCTGGGCGAACATGGCGCCTGCGAGGTGCACCGGCGATCCGTTCCCGCTCGACGCATAGTTCAGTTCACCCGGCTTCTGCCGGGCCAGTGCCACCAGGTCGGGCACCGATTTCACCGGCAGGTTTGGGGTCGTGATCAGCACCAGCGGGATCGATGCCACCATGCTGATGGGCACAAATCCGTTGACAGGATCGTAGCCAAGCGATTTCTTGTACAGGGCCGGGTTGATGCCGTGGCTCGACACCGTCGCCATGAACAGCGTGTAGCCATCGGGCGCGGATTGCTGCACGTACGCGGCGGCGGCATTACCGGCCGCGCCGGGCCTGTTCTCGATGATCACCGATTGCTTCAGTTCGGCGGCCAGTTGCTCGGCCAGGGCCCGTGCCAGGATGTCCGTGGTACCGCCGGCCGCGTAGCCCACGACGATCTTGACGGGCTGCTGCGGATACTGCGCGGCAGCATTCTGCGCCATGCCCAGCCCGCCCACGATCATCGCCGCTGCGAGGGCAAGAATCGGCCTCTTGTTCATACATGTCTCCTGTAGTTTTATATGTTCGCCACGTCCGGCGCGGCGATACTGCCGGGAGCGGTGGGCTCCCGGCCGTCCCGGTCTCCCGGGACGCGCGCTACTTCCCGGTGAAGACCGGACTGCGTTTTTCAGCGAAGGCGCGCTTGCCTTCGCGATAGTCGTCGCTGGCGAAACACTGCATGACCAGTTGCTGCATGGCCGCGATATCGACTTCCGGGCCAAGCTGCTGCAACTGGCGGATCATGCGTTTGCCGGCGCGCAGCGTCAGCGGCGCATTCCCGGCGATCTGGTCGAGGCGGACCTGGAGCGCGGCATCGAGGTCCGCCGTATCCGGTGTATCGGTCACGTGATGGATCAGTCCGAGGGCCTTGGCTTCGGCAGCCGCGTAGCGATTCGCGGTCAGGAAGATCTCGAGCGCATTGGCCGCCCCGACCGTGGTCACCAGGTTGCGGATAGCGGTCAGCCGGTACCCGAGCCCGAGCTTGCCGGCCGGGATCGCGAAGGTGCTGTCGGCCGATGCGATCCGGATATCGCAGCACAGCGCGATGTTCATCCCGCCGCCGATGCAATAACCCTTGATGCGTGCCAGCGTGGGCTTGGCATAGTCGTAGAGCGCGAGCTGCGCGGCCTCTGCAACCTGCTCGTAGGCCGCCACGGCTTCGTCACCCGAGCGCAGCTTGTCGAACTGGGAAATGTTGGCGCCGCTCACGAAAGCACGTTCGCCAGCGCCGGTGAGCACGACCGCGCGGATGTCGTCGTCCTGCTCGAATGCTGCCAGCGCCTTGGGCACCGCCGCCCACATGTCGAAGGAGACGGCGTTGTGGCGCCCGGGATCGTTGAAGGTGATCCAGCCTGTGTTGCCCCGCTTCTCCACGAGCAGGGCATCGGTAACTTCGCCTTCCAGAATGCGTGTGCTGTTCATGTTGCCTTTCTTGGCCGTCTGGCCCGGTGTCGTTCGATTCCGTTGGTCAAATGCCGGCGCATGGCCGTGCGTGCCGCTTCCGCATCGCCAGCCGCGATGGCATCGAAGATGGCGTGGTGTTCGTTCTCGACTTCCGCGATACGCGCCGTCCCCGTCGATCCGGTTCGCAGCGTGCGCACGGCGTCGTGCAATACATGGCTCAGATGCGCCATCAACCGGATGAAGTACGGGTTGTTGGTGGCGTTACCCACGGCAAGGTGGAAATCGAGCGCGCTATCCGTGCCCTTCTCCAGATCCCCGCCCGATTCGTCGACCTTCGCCAGCGCGACGCGCAATGCCTCGAGTTGCGCGTCCGTGCGATACATCGCCGCCAGCGCCGCCGCGCCCGATTCGATCTCGACCCGCAACTGGAAGACATGCTCGAGCGCATCCTTCTCCATCAGTTCATCGGTGACGATCTCGAAATTGCGCTGCCCGATACCGTGGGCCACGAACGAGCCGGTGCCGCGCCGCGTTTCCACGTAGCCCGACAGTTTCAGCCGTGCGATGGCCTCCCGCACGACATTGCGGCTCACGTCGAACGCCGTGGCCAGTTCGTGCTCCGTGGGCAACCGCTGGCCATGCGCCAGCGAGCCGTTGAGAATGCGCTGGCGAATCTGGTGCGCGATCTCGTCGGGCAGGTTGTCTGGCCGGCGCAGGCTCGTGAATCCGCGGGCTTCGGTATCGAATGGGGCCTTCATCTGAATCTCCGTCATGTCTTGCGCCCCGGTGTCGGGGACATTCATGCCGGATATGTTAGCGCCCAATCAGATGACACCCTGCGCGGCGAGCGCCTCGACCTTCGCCGCGTCCAGACCGAGCAGGGCGCGATAGACGTCAAGGTTGTGTTCCCCGCTTTCCGGAGCCGGCGCCAGTTTCCCCATCGGCGTGCGGCTCAGCGTCACCGCCTGGCCTACGACCGAAATCGGCCCGAGCGTCGGATGATCGATGGGCTGGCTCATGCGCAGATGCTCCACCTGCGGATCGGCGAATGCTTCCTTCATATTGAGGATCGGGCCGCACGGCACACCTTCCTCGTTCATGCGCGCGATCCATTCCTGCGTCGTGCGGGTACGGGTGCGTTCGGCAATCTCCGCGCCCAGCGCCGCGCGATGGCGCGCGCGCAGCGGCACGGTCCGGAACCGCTCGTCCTGCACCAGTTCGGGCGCGCCCAGCACATTGCAAAGGCGGGCGAAGATGTCGTTACCCATGGCGGCGATGTTCATGTGACCGTCCGCCGTGGGGAAGACGCCGGTCGGGCTGCTGGTCGGGTGATCGTTGCCGCTCTGACCCGGCACTTCGCCATTCATCAGCCAGCGCATTGCCTGGAAATCCATCATCCACAGCTGCGACTGCAGCAGCGAGGTCTGTACCCATTGCCCCTGCCCTGATACCTCGCGCTCCAGCAATGCCACCATCACGCCGATCGCGCAGAACAGGCCGGCGGTCAGATCGGCAACCGGTATACCCGCGCGCATCGGTCCCCGCCCGGGTTCGCCGGTCACGGACATCATCCCCGAGATGCCCTGCGCGATCTGGTCCAGGCCCGGGCGGTCGTGATACGGCCCATCCTGGCCGAAGCCGGAAACGCTGCCGTAGACAATGCGCGGATTCACCTTGCGCAGCGACTCGTAGTCGATGCCGAGCTTGAATTTCACCGAGGGACGGTAGTTCTCCACCACCACGTCGGCCTTGCGCACGAGGTCAAGGAACAGCGCGCGACCTTCGGGGTGCTTGAGGTTCAGCGTGATGCTCTGCTTGTTGCGATGCGTGTTCTGGTAGTCAGCCACCTGCGCCGAGCCACCGGGCCGATCGTCGGGCGCCAGCCCCGGCTCTTCGATCTTGATGACGTTCGCGCCCCAGTCAGCAAACTGGCGCACGGCAGCCGGGCCCGAACGCACGCGCGTCAGGTCCAGCACGGTGAAACGGGAAAGCGGTCCAGATCCCACAGTTGTCTCCAATGTCTTTGCTCGGCGTTCGCGGATTGCCGATGTTGTTAAGTAGGATGTTGGACATCCTATCTGTAAAACTATAGGGAGCAAACGGGGTTAACCCGCTCATGACTGGTTTGCAGATCGAATCAGGAAAGAGAATGCCGAGATGGCGGAAGCGCGCCCGCCCCACTCTGCGTCAGAACGCCTAAGCCTCGAGCCCCTCGGCCACCAGGCTGGCAAAGACCTCCGTCAGCCGCGAACTGGCGAGGTGGCCCGCATGAGCCAGGCGCACCTCCACGGCGATCGCCGGCACCAGCGGCACCACCGTCAGGGCCTGGCCGAACACGCGCGCGGCGTACGGATTGACGATACCGATGCCGGCCCCCTCGGCCGCAAGCCGGCAGATCGTGCTCGAATAAGTGGTTTGCAGCGTCGCGGCCGGTTCCGCCCCGGCTTCGTGCAGCGCCTGCCAGAGCGCAACACTCAGTTCGTCGTCCGCGTTCAGGGTCAGCAGCCGCTGGCCTGACAGGTCCGCCGCGCGAATCCGCCGCCGCGATGCCATGACGTGCCCGGGATGCATCACGCATACGGCGGGTGACCGGTGCATGACGCGGATATCGAACTGGGGATGGTCGAGCCGCCCCGTGGCCAGCACCAGATCGAATCGTCCGTGCAGCAGCCCTTCGCCAAGCTGGTGGCTGCCGACGGTCTGCAGGTCCACCGATACATCGGGATGCCGCTCGATAAAGCGCGCCACGATACCGGGCATCGGCCCCAGACCGAGCGTTGGCGTGCAGCCGAGCCGAAGCAGGCCCGTGCCGGAACGGCGCAGCAGATGCACCTCCTGGCCGATACGCGCAAGACCCTGGAAATGCCCCTGTACGGTTTCGAACAACCGCTGCGCCTCGGGCGTGGGCCGCAGCCGGCCCTTTTCCATATCAAACAGTTTCAGGTCGGTACCGGTCTGCATCTGCGCCAGCACCCGGCTCACCGACGGCTGCGTGGTGTGCAGCATGGCGGCGGCGGCCGTTGTGGTGCCGCTCAGCATCACGGCGCGAAAGACCTCGATTTCACGAAAAGTTGGCGCGCGCGGCATATGGACGGGCTTCGATGGGGGTCACCGAGTGTATATCAGCAGCGTATAGGGTCCGCGCAAATTTGAATTATCCGGCATGGCTGCCCGCGCCTACACTCCTGCCATCGTAGCCACGCCCACAGAACATCCCGGAGACATCGAATGCCACGCTTTTCCCGTTGCCTGCCCCTCATTGCCGCACTGCTGGGCACGGTCGTGCCGGCCATCGCCCATGCCGCATACCCCGACCACGCACTGCGCCTGATCGTGCCATTCAGTGCGGGCGGCAGCTCGGACCTGCAGGCGCGGATGCTGGCGGACAAGCTTGGCAAGCTGTACGGCCAGCCGGTGGTCGTGGAGAACCGCCCCGGCGCGGGCGGTCATATCGGCGGCAAGGCTGTAGCCGACGCCGCACCCGACGGCTACACGCTGCTGCTCGGCTCCATCGGCCTGCACGCCACCTACGGCACGTATCCGAAGCTGAACTACGACCCGTCGAAGGACCTGAAGGTGGTGACCGTGCTCGCGGAGATGCCGCACGTCGTTCTGGTCAACCCGAGCATCCAGGTAACGAACCTCAAGCAACTCGTCGACGCGGCGGCAAAGCGCCCGGATGGCATGACGTTCGGCTCGGCCGGCGTCGGATCGTCGGTGCACATGATCGGCGAACTGTTCAAGGTCACCACCGGCGCGCATCTGACCCATGTGCCGTACAAGGGAAGCTCCGCGGCCATTGCCGACCTGCTGGGCGGGCAGATCGACATGATGTTCGAGAACCCGCCAACCACGCTCGGGTACATCCGCTCGGGCAAGTTGCGCGCGCTGGCCGTGACCGGCAAGACCCGGCTGCCGGCCTTGCCGCAGGTGCCAACGGCCGCCGAGGCCGGCGTGCCGAACTTCGTTGCCACATCCTGGACCACGGTCGCGGTCGGCGCGAAAGTGCCCGACGCGATCGCCGACAAGCTCAATGCCGACATCCGCTCGATCGTTGCATCGCAGGAATTCCGTTCGGCGCTCGCCGAGCAGGGCATGACGCCGGTTGGTAACACCCGCGACGCCGCCACGACATTCATTGCCGGCGAGAAAGCCCGCTGGGACCAGGTCATCGCCAAAGCCCGGCTGACCGCCCAATAATCGACCGCCCAATAATCACAACGCCAACCTCATACCGATTCCACGCCCATCAAGCCGGCTGACCATGCATCACGACAAGATCGAACACCATCCCCTGCCGTGCCGACGGCTGGGTGACGGCAAGCTCCATCACTTCTTCGGCTACTACAACAAGAGCACTTGGGATCGCACCGACCGCTACGTGCTAGCGCAGCGCGTGCCGATGGCCGACGCGGACCTGCACCCCGGCCTCATCGCCGAGATCGGCTTCTTCGATACCCAGGACGACGACCGCTTCCAGAAGGTCGGCCAGACCACCGCATGGAACTGGCAGATGGGCGCCCAACTGCAGTGGCTCGATGGCGCGCCCGGCAGGCAGTTGATCTACAACTGCCGCACCGACGACGAATCCGCCTTCTATCCGTGCCTCGGCGCGGTCATCCATGACGTCGCCAGCGGTGTTTCGCGCCCGCTGCCGATGCCGGTCTACGTGGTGGCGCCGGACAGCCGCTACGCGCTGTGCATCGATTACCGCAGGCTTTACGTCACGCACCAGACCATCGGCTACAGCGACGAGGCTTCGCTGCGGGCCCTCCCCCAACTGGATCTGGCCCCCGCGCGCGATGGCATCCATGTGATGGACCTTGCGACCGGCATGTCCCGGCTAATCGTCAGCTACGACACGCTGCGCAACTTCCATCCGGTTCCGTCGATGGACAAGGCGATCCACTGGGTCAGCCATATCGAAATCAATCCGTCGTCGTCGCGCGTGCTGTTCCTGCACCGCTGGACGGAGCGGGTCGAGGACGAGACCTGCTTCCTGCATCGGCTGATCACCGTGAACCCCGATGGCACCGACATGCGGCTGCTCGAGTGCTCGGACCACCCGCTACCGCAATTGGCGGCGCATTTCGATCCGAATGCCGTGGGTACCTTCGACTATGAAAAATCGGAGTACCAGATCTCGCATCCGCTGTGGAAGGACGACACCCACATCATCGTCTGGGGTCCGCACGCCGGCAGCATCCACTATCACCTGTACGAGGACCGCGCGGACGGCGAGGTCACGGTGATCGGGGCCGACGTCCTGACCGAGAACGGCCATATGACGTTCTCCCGCACGCATCCCGACTGGCTGCTCAGCGATACCTACCCCGACGCGCAGACCAACGAGCGCATCCTGTTTCTGTATCACGTGCCCAGTGGCGTGCGCCACGACATCGGTTCGTTCTACACGAGCCCGACGCTCAAGAAGGAAAACCGCTGCGACCTGCACCCGCGCTGGAGCCGCGATGGCAAGCGCGTGTGCATTGACTCGATCCACGACGGCAACCGGCAGATGTACGCGCTGGATGTCGCCGCGCTGGTCGATCCCGCGTAAGCATCGGCCGGGAGCATTGCCCAAAACGGGGGTAACGGCGGTAACGGGGGTATTTCGGCCACTTGTCCGCTACACTGCGGCGCAATGCCGTCGATCCAGCCCCCGCGCCATGCGCCTGCGTCACCTTGAAATCTTCCATGCGGTCATGCGTACCGGCTCTCTGAGCCGGGCCGCCGAACTGCTCTTTATCTCCCAGCCCGCCGCCAGCAAGGTGCTGGCCCACGCGGAACGCGACCTCGGCTTCAAGCTGTTCACCCGCGCGCACGGCCGGCTGCTGCCCACGCGCGAGGCGCAATTGCTGCACGCCGAAACGGTGCATCTGTTCGCCAACCTGGAGAACGTGCGCCAGCTCGCGCGCAACCTGCGACGCCATCCCGAGGGCCATCTGCGCATTGGCTGCCTGCCCAGCCTGGGCCTGAGCCTGATCCCGCAGGCGGTGCGAGAGTTTCGCCAGCGCTGCCCCGGCGTCTCACTGGAAATCGAGACACGGCATGGCGACGAACTGCAGGGCCTGGTGATGTCGCGCGAACTCGACATCGCCGTGGTATTCGACCCGGCCCCGCGCCCTGGCGTGACATCGAGCGCGCTGGGGCAGGCGGAGGTCGTCTACCTCGGCCCCGCCTCGAACGCGCCGCCGCATGGGCCGGTGCAACTGGCCGCGCTCGACGATCAGCACTGGATCGGCATCGGCAACAGCGACCCGCTGGGCGGCCTGATCGCCCAGGCCTTCCGCGATCTCGGGCTCGAGGAGCGCACGCCGATGATCGAGGCGCGTACCTATTACGTGGCCGCGGCGCTGGCGGAGTGCGGCGTCGGCTACGCTCTGGTCGACCATTTCACGGCTCAGTTCTCGCAGCGCGCGAGCGGCGAGGAACTGCTGATCCGGCCGCTGGAGCCCGCCCTGTCGGTAGGCGTGGCCGCGATCTACGCGGACGGCGCTGCGTCCTCGCACGCCCACGACACCCTGCTGGCGATCCTCGGATCCCAGTTCGAGGCGGCGCTGCCGGGCCGGTCTGGATAACCTCAGGTTATAGGGTATGCGCTAAAGGTCATTTGAACGCTCCCCCGCTCTCGTCAACACTGTCGCCTTGCCCGCAGTTGCGGGCGGCAGGTCATTTTCAAGGGTGGGGAGAGAAACATGCGGGTATGCGTACTGGGTGGCGGAGTGGTTGGCGTCGCGAGCGCCTACTATCTGGCGCGCGAGGGGCATACCGTTACCCTGCTGGAAGCGCGCGACGAACTGGCCCAGGAAACCAGCCTGGCCAATGGCGCGCAACTCAGCTACAGCTACGTGGCGCCGCTGGCCGACCCGGCCGTGCTGCCCAAGCTGCCGGGATGGCTGCTCGACCGCAACTCGCCCCTGCGTTTCGTTCCTCGCCTTGATTGGCGCCAGTGGACCTGGTGCCTCGAGTTCCTGCGTGCCTGCCGCACCGGCGTGGCCAAGAAAGTCACCGCGCAGTTGCTCGGGCTGGGCCAACTCAGCCGCGATGGCGTGCATGAACTGGTCGAGCGCGAGGCGCTGCACTTCAACTACCAGCGCAATGGCAAGCTGGTGGTGTATCGCGATCCGGTTGCCTTCGACGGCGCCCGGCGGCAACTGGAATATCAGGCCTCGCTCGGCAGTCGCCAGCAGGCGCTGGACGCCGCGGCCTGCGTGGCGCTCGAACCGGCCCTGGCCTCGTTGCAGCACAAGCTGGCCGGCGGCATCCACACCCCTAGCGAGGAAGCTGGTGACTGCCATGCTTTCACCGTTGGCCTGGCCGCGGCCGCCACGCGCCGATTTGGCGCGAGCTTCCGCTGTGGCACGCGGGTGACGGGGCTGCGGCACGCAGGGCGACGCGTGGTGGCCGCGCGCACCGATGCGGGCGACATCGAGGCCGACGCCTTCGTGGTCGCCGCCGGCATGCAGAGCGTGCCGATGCTGGCGCCGCTTGGCGTGACGTTGCCACTGTATCCGCTGACCGGCTACAGCCTGACCGCGCCGACCCAACCGGGCCACCATCATCCCCCTGCCATCAGCGTGACGGACCTGCACTACAAGGTGGTCTACGCCCGTCTGGGCGAGCAGTTGCGCATCGCCGGCATGGTCGACCTGATTGGCCGCCATCCCCGTGCCGATGCACGTCGCGTCGCCCTGCTCGCCAGGCAGGCACGCGAAACCTTCCCGGACGGCGCGAACTTCGATGCAGCGACCTCGTGGTGCGGCGGCCGGCCGGCCACGCCAGACAGCAAGCCGCTGATCGGCGCCACGCCGTACGACAACCTGTGGCTCAACACCGGTCATGGCGCGTTGGGCTTCACGCTGGCCTGCGGCAGCGCCGCGCTGCTCGCCGACGCCATGGCCGGCCGCCCCTCGCCGCTGGATGCTTCTGCGTTCGCGCTGATGCGCTGATGCGCTGGCGCGCCGATACCGGGCCAACATCGTTTCCTCTCACACCGATACCCGCACAAGACACCATGAAACAGATCATCGATACCGGCCTGCCTCGATCCGCTGCTCCCGTCGAATGGGCAGTACTGGGCAACGGCATCCTGTTCACCACGCAGATCCCGACCGGCGCCGACGGCAACGTGGTGGAAGGCGGCATGGAAGCGCAGGCGCGCCAGACGCTGCAGAACCTGAAGCAGACTCTGGATGCTGCCGGTGGTAGCCTTGCCGACCTGACCCAGGTCATCGTCTATGTGACCGACCGTGCCGATCTCGCCGTCTTCAACCGGGTCTATGCGGAGATGATTCCGGCACCCTATCCCAACCGCGCGGCCATCGTGACCGTGGGTTTCGGGCGGCCCGAGATGCTGGTCGAGATCCTCGCCTACGCGGCACTCGGCTGAGTCGCCCCCGCGCCAACGCTTATCACCGAAGGACTGATCCCATGCCATCCTGCGACCTGTTGTTCACCAACGCCACGTTGATCGATGGTACCGGCGCCACACGTCGTACCGGCGCGCTGGCCGTGACGGACGGACGCATCGTCGCGCTCGGTGACTGCTCCGGCTGGCAGGCCGCGCATACGGTCGACGCAACCGGTCGCGTGCTGGCGCCCGGCTTCATCGACGTGCACACGCACGATGACAGCGCCCTGCTCAATACGCCTGCAATGCCGGCCAAGACCAGCCAGGGCGTGACGAGCGTGATTGCCGGTAACTGCGGCATCAGCATCGCGCCGCTAACGCCGACCCACGGCCTGCCGCAGCCGCTGATGCTGCTGGGTGAGGTCTCGGACTACCGGTTTCCCTCCGTCGCCGACTACCGGCGCGCGCTGGAGGCCTCGCCACCCAGCGTCAACGTCGGTCTGCTGGTGGGCCACAGCACGCTGCGCGCGGGTGCCATGACCGATACCACGCGTGCCGCCACCGCCGAGGAAATCGAGGCGATGGCCGCGATGCTCGACCAGGCGCTGAGCGATGGCGGCCTGGGCATGAGCACCGGCCTCAGCTATCCGGCAAGCCGCGCGGCACCAACCGCCGAAGTGGTGGCCCTGGCGCGCGTGACCGCGCGTCACCCGGGCGCGATCTACACCACCCATATGCGCAGCGAGCGCGATCAGGTCGTCGAGGCCGTCGGCGAAACGCTGGAGATCGGCCGCGAAGCCGCGCTGCCCGTCGTGATCTCGCACCACAAATGCATCGGGCGCAAGAACTTCGGCAAGACCACCGTCACCCTGAGCCTGATTGACAAGGCGCTGGCCACCCAGGACGTATCCCTCGACGTCTACCCCTATACGGCCAGCTCCACGGTGCTGCTGCCCGAGTTCGTCGGCGAGGCGGAACGGATCATCGTCACGAGTTCGCAGCCGCATCCCGAGCAGGCACGCCGGGACCTGTCGGCCATCGCCGCCGACTGGCATGTATCGCTGGAGGAAGCGGCGGCACGGCTCGGGCCGGCCACCGCGATCTATTTCCAGATGGATGAGGGGGACCTGCGCCGCGTGCTGTCTCACCCGCGCACGATGATCGGCTCGGATGGCATTCCCGGCCCTTACCCCCACCCACGGCTCTGGGGCAGCTTTCCGCGCGTGCTTGGCCACTACGCCCGCGAACTGGGCCTGCTGACGCTCGAGGACGCGGTGCGCCGCATGACGTCGCTGCCCGCCTCGGTCTTTGGCCTGCCCGGGCGTGGGGTGCTGGAAGTGGGCTACGCCGCCGATCTGGTGCTGTTCGATCCCGAACAGGTGATCGACCGCGCCGACTACACGCAGCCGTGCGAGCCGTCGGCCGGCATCGATGCGGTCTATGTCAACGGTGTGCAGGTCTGGGGCCCGGATGGCGCCACCGGCGCCGCCGCCGGACAGTTCCTGCGCCACTGAGCCGGACGACCGGAGTACCGGCCCGCTGCCCCCGACAACATCCATCCCGACAAGAACCACGAGGAGACCCAACTTGAAACGCAGACACTTCCTTCTGGCGCCTGTCCTCGGCGCCATCGCGCTGGGCACCGCCACGCTGGCGCACGCCGCCTATCCCGACCGGCCGATCACGCTGGTCATCCCCTTTTCCGCCGGGGGTCCGACCGACGTCGTGGGACGTATCGTTGCCAGCAAGGCTTCGGAGATCCTGGGCCAGCAGATCGTGGTCGACAACCGCGTCGGCGCGGCCGGCACCATCGGCATGAATGCCGTGGCACGCGCCAAGGCCGATGGCTACACGCTCGGCCTCGCCACGGTCAGCACGCACGGCACCGCGCCGCATCTGCTGGCCAAGCCGCCCTATGACCCGGTCAAGGATTTCACGCCGGTCGTCAATCTGGTCAGCAGCCCCAACATCCTCAGCGTGCACCCCGGCTTCCCGGCCCGCACGCTGAAGGAGTTCGTGGACTACACGAAGAAGCACCCCGGCAAGGAAAGCTACGCCAACGCCGGTGCCGGAGGCATCAACGACCTTGGCATGGCCTGGTTCCTGCAACTCAACGACGCCAACATGATCAGCGTGCCGTACAAGGGCTCGGCGCCGGCGCTCAACGATGCGATCGGCGGCAACGTCAAGGTTATCTTCGACAACTTCCCGTCGTCCCTGCCATTCATCAAGGCGGGCAAGCTGCGCGCGCTCGCCATCACCGGCACGCAACGCAACGACAAGCTGCCCGACGTCCCGACCTTCGCCGAGCAGGGCTACAAGGACTATGACGTCAGCGCCTGGTATGGCGTGGTAGCGCCGGCAAAGTTGCCGCAGGAGGTTCGCACCCGCCTGGTGGAAGCCTTCCAGGCGGCGCTGGCCGATGCCAACACGCGGCAGCGCCTTGTCGATGCCGGCGCCTTCCCGGTCTCGGTCGGGCCGGATGCCTTTGCCCGCCAGATCCGTCAGGAATACGAGCGTTGGGGCACGGTGATCCGCAAGGCTGGCATCACGCCGCAGTAAGCCTCACGGACATCGCAGGCACAGGGACGGGAGCGGGCAGCGCCGGCAGAGGCCTGCCCGACCAGAAATACAAAACAAGATAAGACGAAAGCAGGCAGGAGTCGTCACATGACATCAGTAGCAAGCAAAGCCCCCACTTCATCAGACTTGCAACCGGGCCGGCGCGTCGCGGCGATCGCGGTGTTCGTGGTGGGTCTGGCAATCGCCCTCTACACGCACCTGGCCATGCCCGGCGAGACGAACCTCTGGGGCCTGACGCCCGTGCTCGTGTTCGCCATCATCGCGCTGCTCGGCGTTGACATCGTGCTGTCGACCATCGCCGCCATCGTGCTCGGCGCGATCATGACCGGCACGACGCCGGTGGGCATGGGCAAACTGCTGGCCGACTCGCTCGGCTCCTTTATCGCGGTTGTCGGCCTGATCATCGTCCTGGGCGCCGGCGTGGGCGAGGTGGCCTCGCGCACGGGCGCCGCCGAGCAACTGGTGCGCGCCATTGTGCGGCGTATCGGCTTGTCCAATCAGGTACGCGTGCGCCTCGGCATCATGGTCACCTCCACGCTGATCTGCGGCGCGCTGGGCACGCTGGCCGGCGGTAACGCCATCATCGCCGCCGTGGTGATCCCGATCGCCGCGGCGGTGCGTCTGTCGCCGCCCGCGGTGGCCGCGCTGTTCCAGACCGCGGGTTCCGCCGGCCTGGTGCTCGGACCGTTCACGCCCAACGTCGTGACCGTGCTGGGGCTGACCGGACTGAGCTACCCGGAATACCTGATGGTGGCCGGCATCCCGATGGCGGCGGCCACACTTGCCAGTGGCTGGTTCATGTCGGGCCGCATCCAGAAGATGACCGAGGCCGAGCACCAGTACGACGAAGCCAAGAACGGCATCGCCGCGTTCGACCTGTCCGCCACGCCACCGCGCACGGCAGTTCGCGCCGCGTGGGCGTTCTGCCTGACCATCATCGGGCTGGCCACGGCTGGCGTGATCGTCAAGGCCGGCTTTGCCTTCGCCATCATCGTCATGGTGTCGCTGGCCGCCACCACCGGCCTGGCCGGCGGCATGGGTCCGCGCGCCATCCTTCAGGCGATGTATGCCGGTGCGGGCAAGCTGATCTGGATCTTCTTCCTGTTCTGGCTGTTCAACCCCGTGCTGGTGCTGGTGGACAAGCTCAACGCCTACCACGCACTGCTCGACATCGCCAGCCCGCACCTGGCAGGCATCGGCGGCGCCATGCTGTGCGTGATCATCCTGTGGTTCAACGTGATTGGACACATCCCTGGCGCGGCAGTCGCGCAGATGACATTCACGGCCAAGATCTTCGGCCCGCTGCTGGCCGCCGCCGGCGTCGGCCCCGCGGCCACCACCGCCGTGATCCTTGGCAGCTCGCAGATCGACTGGTTCGGCCCCTTCCCTACCTCCGACATGTTCGGACAGATGGGCCTGGCCCGTTCGACCCAGCTAAAGTACATGCTCTACAACGGCTGGGCGGTGATCATCGTGAATCTCTGTCTGTTCTCTGGGCTGTTCTTCTTGCTGGTCTGAGGAGGCGATATGGAACTCGTGGCATTTCCGCTAGGTAACCGGATTCCCGATGCGGCCGCGCTTCGCGCGCGGGTAGAAACCGCGCTGGCACCGCTGCTGGCCGGCACGCAGGCACGTGTGGCGATCAGCCTGCGGCTTGCCGATGGCAAGGTGGTGCTGGAGCGCGAGGCCGAGCGCGTGCAGCCATCGGCCAGCATCATCAAGCTGCCGATCCTGTTCACGCTGCTGGAACAGGTGGCGCAGGGTCATCTGCAGCTTGAGCAACGCTTCTCTCTGGACGGACTCGAGCGGGTGGGCGGTACTGGCATCCTCAGCCAATTGCCCAGTGTCCAGAGCCTGACGCTGGCGGAACTGGCGCGGCTGATGATCGTGCTGAGCGACAACCTGGCGACCAATGCGCTGATCGAACTGCTCGGCTTCGAGGGCGTGAACGACTGGTGCGATCGCGCGGGACTCAGGCAGACGCGGCTGCAGCGTCGCATGATGGACGCCGCCGCGCGCGCCGCAGGGCTGGACAACTTCACGAGCGCCAGCGACGCTGCGGCCTCGCTGTGCTGGCTGCTGCGTGATGGATCGTTGCCCGCCCCGCTGCGTGACTTCGCACTGGGGCTGCTGGCCGATCAGCGCGAGCGCGCCCATTTCGGCGCGGCGCTGCCAGCCGGTGCCATGCTGGCCAACAAGACCGGACAGTTGCCCGGCCTTCGTCACGACGCCGGCATTCTGACCGTAGGCGCCTACAGCGTCGTGCTGGCCGTACTGGCCGACGGCTTCACGGACGCGCGCACCGCGCAGACGCTGCACGGTGGCGATGGCGCGCAATGGCTGGCCGAAGCGGCGCGGATCGTGGCGCAGGTGCTTGCCGTGCCGCAAGACGAGAACGGAGCGGAATGATGCGGATAAAAGTCGCTGCCATCCAGATCGACAGCCGGCAGGACCGCGAGGCCAACCTGGCAGCGCTCGAACACTGGATTCTTGCCGCGGCGGCGGACGGCGCGAAACTGATCGTCACGCCGGAGTACAGCGATGTCCGCGGCGATGCCAACGCGCTACAGGCGGCCGCCAGCGCGGTTCCGGGCCCCGTCTCCGAGCACATCGCCACGCTGGCGCAACGCACCGGTTGCTGGATTCATCTGGGCTCGATGCATGAACGCCTGCCAGGCGAGACCCGCCTCGGCAATAGCGGCATCACGTTCGCGCCAGATGGCGGCATTGCCGCACGATATCGCAAGGTGCACCTGTACGACGCCGTGGTGAATGGCAAACCCTATCGCGAGTCAGCCGACTTCGCGCCGGGGGACGGCCTGCATACCGTGGACGCTGCCGGCCTGACCCTGGGTCTGAGCATCTGCTACGACCTGCGCTTTGGCGAGCTGTACCGGACCCTGCGCGCCCGCGGCGCCAACGTGCTGCTGGTGCCCGCCGCTTTCAACGTGCACACCGGACGCGACCACTGGGAGACGCTGCTGCGGGCCCGTGCCATCGAAAACCAGTGCTACGTGATTGCCGCCGCGCAGATCGGCGGCCCGGGACCCGCCCTGCCCTGCCTGGGGCGCAGCATGATCATCGACCCCTGGGGCACCGTGCTGGCCTGTATGCCGGACACCACCGGCTTCATCACCGCCGAACTCGATACAGAGCGCGTGGCCGGCCTGCGCGAGGCGCTGCCGGCATGGGAGCATCGCCGCACGGACCTGTATTTCGGCGGCATTCGGAACGCAGGCTGAGCCCTGGCCTCGCGTCCAAGAGACGCTATCAAGTTGAGGAACTGAAGCAAAGCGGTGCTGGCTTGACGCGCGGTCGCAGACAATACAAGTACGCCAGAATCGCTTGATCGTGTCTCTAGGCTCGCGCGCACTTGATGACGGTGTCCAGCGTGCGCGTGGTGATGTCCTTCCCGAACGAACGCTCAAGCAGCGTCATGAACACCGGTCCTTTCTTCGGGTCCGGCAAATATGCACTGAAGACTTCCGCCGCGCTGGCCTTGATAATGCTGGCGCCGTCGCGCTCGATTGGCAGTGCGATTTCGGGCGCCACCGGACTGCGGAGAAATGTGACGACCCGCTTGGCCCCGGGCGCCAGGTCAAACTCGGCAAACGGATCGGCCTCGATCAGGTCCAGGAGATAGCCAGCGGGCCGAACGAACGTGCCGAAGCTATGACCCAACTCCGCGTGCATGGCCTTCTCGGCGCGTCGCTCCAGCGCTGTGATGGACGCCGAACGCGCGTCGAACACAACGTTCCCGCTGGACAGCAACGTTCGCACCTCGGAGAAGCCCGCCGCTTCGAAGCAATGCTTGAGCTCCGGCATCCTGGCGTTCATCGGACTGACACCGCGAAGAAAGGCGACGTATCGGGGCATGGTGATCTCCTGCTGACTGCCGGGCAGCCGCTCACGATTGGCGTGACACGCAGTCTACGCCCACCAGGCCCCTTCCTGCGGCGTCGCGCCACTGAAGGCGCGGGGCATCGCCCGTTGCCTGCGATGCCCGCCGAGCATCGGATCAGTCGACGAATCAGTCGACTTGCGCGCCCGAGACTTTCACCGCTTCGGCCCAGCGCTTGCTCTCGCTAGCGATGAATGCCGAGAACTCCTTCGGTCCTTCGTTCACCGCGTCGCCGCCTAGGTCCTCGATGCTGGCACGCGTGGCGGGCTCCGCCACGATGCGCGTCACGTCCTCGTTGATCTTCTGACGCAGGCCGGACGGCATGGTTGCCGGGCTGAAGAGACCGAACCACGTGGCCGCCTGGAACGGCAGGCCAGCCTGCGTAAACGTCGGCACATTCGGCAACGTCGGGCTGCGCTTCGAATGGGCCAGCGCAATCGCGCGGAGCTTGCCGGACTTGATATGCGGCAGCGCCGATGACAGCGTGACAAACGCCATCTGCACCTGCCCGCCCATCAGGTCGGACAGCATCGGCGCATCGCCCTTGTAGGGGACATGCGTCAGCTCCAGACCAGCCTTCGACTTGAACAGCGCGCCCGCCAGATGCTGCGGTGAACCGTTGCCGGGCGAGGCATACGTCGCGCCCGGATGGCTGCGCGCGTACGCCAGCAGTTCGGGGAGATCCTTGGCGGGGACGGTCGGTCCGACCACGAGCACCAGCGGGACGATCGCCGACAGGTTGATCGGCGCGAAGTCCTTGACCGGGTCGTAGGGAAGGGACCGATACAGGCTACCGCTGATGGTATGGGCGGCGGTTGTCATGTAGAGGGTGTAGCCATCGCCCGGAGACTTCGCCACGAAGCCCGCGCCGAGCACAGTCCCAGCGCCGGGCTTGTTCACGACGACGACGGGCTGCTTCCACACTTCGCCCAGACGCTTGCCGATCAGCCTCGCAATGATGTCGGTGGCGCCACCGGCGGCGTACGGCACCACGATCGACACCGGCTTGGTCGGAAATGCCGGAGCGTCCGCCGCGTTCGCGGCTCCAGTGCCCGAAACGGAAAGCACGCCAAGACAGGCGAGCAAGCCCGCGACCCGATTGCGAATATTCATCCTAAGTCTCCTAACTGCTTCTTGCGGTGGGCGATGGGTATCGCCTGTTCAAAAACAACTGGAACGCCAATTGGACATGGAGCCCGCGATCCAACTGACTTGTTCCGCCAAACGGAATATTTATTCTTCTACGCAGAATTCTAGCCGAATAATGGATCAGAAGTCGCCCACTACGGGAGCGCGCCAAGCTAAAATTTGCGGCCGCCACGAGGCAACGTGCCTTTGCGGCAGAACCGGTATTCTGTTGAGCCCATGGCAGCCAGTCGGCAGCCAGCGCTGTGTAGCCCGCCGACCCTGTCTTTTCACTTCTTCCACTTCAGACATGTTGCAAACTCCTCCCGACGCGGCTGCAGGTCAAACCGACGGTGTTGCGGCAGTCGACCGCGCATTTGCCATCGCTGTTGCGCTGGCCCAGGCTGGCGCGCCGCAGACCCTTGCCGACCTGGCACGGGCGACCGGCATGTACAAGAGCACGCTGCTACGTCTGCTGGCCTCGCTCGAACGGAGCAGCCTGGTCGTGCAACGGCCCGACAAGCGTTACACGCTTGGCTCGCTGGCCTTTCTGTTCGGGCGCGCCTTCGAGGCAAGTCACGGATTGCAGGAGGCCATCTATCCGGTCATGGAATGGCTGGTGTCGAAAGGGACCGAAAGCCCGTCGTTCCATGTGCCACATGGTCCGGACAACCGCATTTGCCTGCTGCGCATCGACTCCTCCCACTCCACGCTCGACCGTGTGCGCGTCGGAGACGTCCTACCCCTGCGCAAGGGCGCGCCCGGCAAGGTACTGATTGCCTATGGCGCCGGAGCGCCCGCCACCGCGGACACCCCGGTGGTGTTCACCTCGTTCGGCGAGCGCGATCCGCTGTGCGGCGCCATCTCCAGTCCCGTATTCGGGCCTGGCAATACGCTGCTCGGCGCCCTCTCCCTGTCCGGTCCGCTCGAGCGCTTCTCCGAGCTCGCCGTGAACCGCATGACGGACCTGCTGCTCGAAGCGGCCAGCAGGGCAACCCAGGCACTCGGTGGCCGCTGGCCGGACGATGCCGCTCCGGATGCGCCAAAAGCCGCGAAGCGCCGCGCCTGATCGGCACGCTCTGGCCACGCTTTTACGTCGTGGCCAGAGCCCCCACGCCAGCGACTTGCGCCGCTTTCGTCCCCGGGTTACTTGCCTTCGAATACCAGGCTGATGGCCGGTGCGTACTTGTCGCCGTGGCCGGCCTCGATGGCCTGATCGAGACAGTTCATCAGGTTCTTCGCGCCAGTGGCTTCCACACCCAATTGGTCGGCCAGCGCTACGGCGTAGCTGATGTCCTTGCGCGCGTAGGTCACCGGGAATGCGCGCTCCGGAAAGACCTGGGGCGCAATCGCCTTCATGCCGTGATTGCGCAGCGCGAAGCTGTCGGCTGAACCAATGGAAAGCGCCTCGAACAGCCCCTGCGGCGAGAGACCGGCGCGCACGCCGATCGCACGCGCTTCAGATAGTGCGAGCACGGTCTCGTAGAGCACCATGTTGTTGAGGATCTTCACGACCTGCCCCGCGCCCACGCCACCGGCGTGGACGACATCCGAGGCGAACATGCGGATGAACGGGGCAACCAGCGCGAACAGCGCGTCGTCGGCGCCCACCGGCACTGCCAGCGTGCCGGCTTCGGCCGCTGCACGCGTGCGCATGACCGGCGCATCGGCAAACTTCATACCCCGGGCCGCCAAGGCCTCGGCAGCCTTGCGTGCCGTGTTCATCGTGGATGTGCTCAGATCGACGATGATCTGACCGGCGCGACCACCGGCCAGTAGGCCGTTTTCGCCCAGCACCACCGATTCGACCACTTCGCCGGAGGGCAGCGACAGGAAGACGATGTCCGCCTGCGCAGAGACCTCCGCCATCGTCGCGGCGCGCACGCCGCATTCGGCCAGCCGCGCCAGCGGTGCGCCATCGCGGTCGCACGCGAGGACGGCAGCTCCGCTCTTCTGCGCCAGGTGGCGGCACATAGGCTCGCCCATGACGCCAACACCGATAAATCCAATAGTCTTGATTGCCTGCATGATTTGATGCGCTCCTGATCTGGAAACTGGTAGACGTCAGGCCAGGGCCCCGTCGGACGGGAAGTTCTTCTCGTCCATGCTCCAGTAGATGCCTTTGCTTTGCTGGTAGAGGCGCACGCCGTTGACGCCTTTCTCCCGCCCGATGCCGCTGTCCTTGAAGCCGCCGAACGGCGTGGCGATCGACAACTGTTTGTAGGTATTGATCCAGACCAGTCCGGTCTCCAGCGCCCGCGCCACGCGCCAGGCACGCTGGTAGTTGGCTGTCCAGATGCCCGAGGCAAGACCAAAGGCCGAGTCGTTGGCCTGCACGATCAGGTCGTCCTCGCCATCGAAAGGCAGGACGCAGAGCACCGGCCCGAAGATTTCCTGCTGCACGGCAGTCGCGCTATTGGACAACCCACCGATCACGGTCGGCTCGAAGAACGCGCCAGCCTGCAGCGCCGCCTCGGGCGGCCGGCGGCCGCCAGCGAGAATCTGGCCACCTTCCTCGCGCGCGATGCTGACGAAGCGCTCTACGCGATCCCGATGCGCGAAGCCCGCGAGCGGGCCCAGTTGCGAGCCCGCGACGTCTGGCAGGCCAACACGCAACGCGCGGGCGCGCTCGACCAGCAAACCCACGGCCTTGTCGTAGATCGAACGCTGCACGAAGAGCCGTGACCCCGCGACGCACGACTGGCCGCTGCCTTCGAAAATGCCATCGACCACGCCATGGATCGCGGCGTCGATATTCGCGTCCTCGAAAATGATGTGCGGAGACTTGCCACCAAGTTCGAGCGCAACGGGGATCAGCCGCTGCGCCGCAATGCCGGCGATGCTGCGCCCGGTGGCCGTGCCGCCCGTGAACGACACCATGCGGACATCAGGGTGCTCGACCAACGCCGTACCGGTCTCCCTGCCGTCGCCGGTGACGACGTTGAGCAGACCCTTGGGCAAGCCCGCCTCGAACGCCACCTGCGCCAGCAGCAGCGCGCCCGACGGCGTGACTTCCGAGGGTTTCAGAATCACCGCGTTGCCGGCGGCCAGGGCCGGGGCCACCTTCTGCGCTTCCATCGTCAACGGCGAATTCCACGGCGTGATCGCGGCGACGACGCCATAGGGTTCATAGGCCGTCATCGACAGATAGTTGCCGCGCGACGGCGTCACTTCCGACCCGAGGGTTTCGCAGGCACTGGCATAGAAGCGGAAGGTCGAGGCCGCGGAAAGGGCCTGGGCCCGGCACTCCGACCAGACCTTGCCGTTCTCAAGCATCTGCAGCCGCGCGAACTCGTCGGCGCGCGCCGTCATGGCATCGGCAATCCGCATCAGGATGCCGGCCCGCACGTGGGGCAGCATCTTGCGCCACGCCGGATCATTGACCGCCCGCTTGGCGGACGCGACGGCACCCGCCACATGCTCGGCCGTGGCAAAGGCGACCTGCCAGTTCACCTCGCCCGTGGCGGGATTGACGGAATCGAACGTGCGCGCGGGGGTGAAAACACTGACGCCGTCGACCCAAAGAGCGCGGGTCTGGTCTGATTGATCCTGCATTTGCGTGACTCCAATGATTGTGAAATCCAGGAGTACGGCACGCCGGATGACGGTGCTGACGAGAATGCCTCGAAGCCGCTGCTCACAACCGGCGTGACGTTGCGCCGCAATGGACATCTGCGGTCGCGTCTCCTTTTTGCAGATTTCCTTCTGTTCTATCTAGAAGAACGATAATTCTGCTGACGAGAATTATGGGGCAGCGAGGCTGGATGCGTCAACCACACCAGGAAAAGCCGAAGGACAAGGCGCGACAGGCAAAAAGACAACCGGCGCCCGGGCGCGGCCAATCTGGTCGCGCGGGGCGCCGGTACCGCTGCATCAGGCAGTGAAGGCCAGGCAGCGAAAGTCGGATACCGAAAGTCGAGTAGCGAAAGTCAGGCAGCGAAAAACCGGCGTTCCGCCTCCGCGGGCATCGCCATGCCCGTGACCCGGGCTTTCTCCAGCACCTCCCAGAAATAGCGGTAGGTGGCGCGGTCATGCAGTTCGCCCTTGTACTGGATCGGTCCCCAGTCGGCATCCTGCGCGGCGAGAAGGATGCCGGCAGCGTCCTCCACCTCGGCAAAGTCCGGGCGCATTGCGTTGACGATCGGCAGGATCTGCGCGGGATAGATGCTCCACATGCGCAGGAAGCCGAACTGATTGCGCGCGCGGCTGGCGTCGGCGCCAATTACGTCGGCGTCCTTGAGGTTCAGGCAGACGTTGTGCGCAGGCACGATGCCGTTGGTCAGCGCCGCAGCCACCATGTCGGCCTTGGCGCGCGCCAGCAGTGCGTGCTCGAACTGGCCCGGGCTGCGCATCGCCGCAGCGGGAATCGCGCCGTGATGGCCACTGACAAAGTCCATCAGGCCGAAGTCCAGCACCTCGATGTCCGGCAACTCGGCGATCGGGAACACGTCGCGCAGCGCGCCGTGGGTTTCGATCAGCACGTGCACTGGCACCGGCCGCTCCAGCCCGGCACGTTGCCCGGTCTCGCGGATAAACGCGATGACCTCCGCCACCTGCTCGTGACGCGTGGCCTTGGGCACTGTGATATAGGCCAGCCGGCTGCCAGCCTGCCCGACGATAATCTCCACGTCCTGACGCCAGGCCGGGTGCGCCGGATCATGAATCCGCGCGCCGGCGCGCCCGAAGCGGTTGCGGTCGGAGGCGATCATCCTCGCCACCATTTCCGCGTGCTCGCGTTCCTGCCCCGTGGCGGCACCGTCCTCGCAGTCGCAGGTCACGTCGAATACCGGACCGTACTCCACTTGCAGGTCCATGGCCTTGCCGATCAGCTTTTCGCTACCGGCAAAGTGCTCGCAGGCGGCCAGCGCGGGAAAGGCTTTCTCGCCGGCAAACAGGGCATCTCTCGGGTGTGTCGCGGTTGTCATGCTTTGTCTCTCGTGTGTGTCGTGTGTCGTGTTCTCGATGGGTCGGACAGGCCGGGGATCACCCCGCCCCTTGTCGTTACCGCCTCGGCATTGGCGCCCGGGTATTACCGCCTTGGGATGGCGATGGTGTAGTCCAGGTCCAGCACCACGCTGGATGGATGTGCGGTCCGGCCCTCGCCGGGCGCGGGGAACGCGATGGATGCCGCGCTGGCGTTCTTCACGCCGATCATGCGCAGCCGCAGACCACCGAGGTGGCCCTGCCCCAGGTCGAGTGTCTCGATCACCTGCGTCGCGCAGGCGATGGTGTCGCCGGCATAGGTCGGATTCACGTGGCTGCCGCCGTTGATGGCGAGAATCGACAGCGCGTTCTCCAGTCCGTCGTACGACAGCGCGCGGCATACCGAAATGATGTGGCCACCATAGACCAACCGCCGGCCACCGCCGGCCGCCATGGCATGACCGTCGAAGTGCGCGCGGGCCGTGTTCTGGTACAGGCGCGTGGCGATGCTGTGGTCGCTGTCGTTGATCGTCATCGCGCCCGGGTGGTCGATGCGCTCGCCCACTGCGTAGTCGTCCCACAGGTCCGCGAAGCCGGTCATCGCCGTGATCTCGCGAACGCGCGCGGTGTAGTCGTTGCGACGCATCCATGCGCTCGGCACCACCATCTGCGTGGCCGGCACCACCGCTTCCGCGCACGCCGCACCGTGGTCCCGCTTGTGCACCATCACCCAGCGCACCCAGCTCAGCACCTCGCGGCCATGCTGGTTACGCGCCATGGATCGCACGTAGACCACGCCGCTCTTGCGGCTGGTGTTCTCCTTCAGGCCGATAACCTCGGACTCGACCGCCAGCGTGTCACCCGGATACACGTGGGCGAGAAAGCGCACTTCCGCATAGCCCAGGTTAGCCACCGCATTGAGCGAGATATCCGGCACGGTCTTGCCGAACGCCGTGTTGAACACCAGCAGGTCTTCCAGCGGCCGTCGCTCCATCCCCAGATCGCGTGCATTGGTCTCGGCCGTGCACAGCGCCGCCCGGCTGCCGGTCAGCCCGATGTACAGACTCCGGTCGCCTTCGGTCAGCGTGCGCGGCGTGGCATGCCTGATCTTCATGCCGACCCGGAAGTCCTCGAAATAGTTACCGCTGCGGCACTTCTCCATTTCCACTCCGTTTTGTTTGTACGCACATAATTGCAACGAAAATCGCGAGTGTCAACCGGGATCTTTGACGCCGATGCCGCGTATAGGCTGCTATACCGCGCATAAATCGCGCTTAACTTCGTAACAGCCTCGACAGTTTCGCTTGCAAAAGTCCGGGCACCCTGATTATTATGTCCGTACATACAAAACGAACCAATGCGAAAGTGAGGAGTCGTCGATGCAAAAACTGACCGAAGAGCGGCGCATGATTCAGGAGGCAGCGCGCCAGTTCACGATGGAGCGCGTGCTGCCGATCGCCAACAAGCTGGACCCTGAAAAAGGCCAGATCCCGCGTGACCTGATCGACGAGATGGCCGAGCTTGGCTACTTCGGCATCCTGATCCCCGAGGAGTACGGTGGCCTTGGGCTGGGCGCCTACGAGTACTGCCTCGTGGCTGAGCAGCTTTCGCGTGGCTGGATGAGCGTGGGCAGCCTGATCGCCCGCGGCAACGGCCTGATCGGCGCGCTGAAGGGCCTGGCGCCCGAGAAGAAGGCCGAGTACCTGCCGCGCATGGCGCGTGGCGAATTCCTGGGTGCGTTCTCGCTGTCCGAGCCGAATGCCGGATCGGACGTGGCCAACATTTCCTGCCGCGCCGTGCGCGATGGCGACGACTGGCTCATCACCGGCAACAAGTACTGGTGCACGTTCGCCGACCAGTCCGACTTCATCCTGGTGATCTGCCGCACCGATCCCGTAATTGACCCGAAGGCGCGCCACAAGGGCCTGTCCGCATTCCTGGTGGAAAAGCCGCGCGGCGAACTGCCCGAAGGCGTCAAGGGCAGCGTCATCCCGAAGATCGGCTACCACGGCTGGACCACCTGGGAACTGGCGTTCGACAACTGCCGCGTGCCGCACTCGAGCATGGTCGGCGAGGAAGGCAAGGCGTTCTACCTGACCACCGCCGGACTGGAAACGGCGCGCGCCCACACGGCGGCCCGCTCGATCGGGCTGGCCCAGGGCAGCCTCGAGGATTCGATCCAGTACGCCAAGGACCGCGCCCAGTTCGGCGCCTCGATCGGCAACTTCCAGGCCATCCGATTCAAGCTAGCCGACATGGCGACGCAGATCGAAGCATCCCGCGCCCTGCTCTACACCGTGTGCGAAAAAATCGACGAAGGCGTGCGCGCCGACACCGAGGCGTCGATGGTCAAGCTGTTCGCCAGCGAGATGTGCGAGCGCGTGACCAGCGAAGGGCTGCAGATCCATGGCGGCGCCGGTTACACCACGCACTTCGCGGCTGAGCGCTACTGGCGCGATGCGCGTCTGACCAAGATCTTCGAAGGCACCTCCGAGATCCAGATGCGCATCATCTCCGATGCCATGCTGGGCAAGGTTGCAGCCTGATCTCCGGGGCAAGCGATGACTTCGAACATGCCTGCCACCGGCATTACCGCCCTCGCCGCCAGCATCGCGGTTGACCGCGCCCTGCGCTTTCCGGCCGCCGCACTCGACGTGGCGCGGTTGTCCGTCTACGACTGCCTGGCTGTAGCGATCGCGGGTGCCCGCGAACCGGTCAGCGTGGCCGTGCGCGAGCTGGTCAGCGGCGAAGGCGGCACCGCGCAAGCGAGCGCGATCGGCCTGCCGGCGCGCATTCCCGCCCGCGCGGCCGCGATGCTGAACGGCACAGCCGCGCACGCGCTCGACTACGACGATACGCACTTCGACTTCGTCGGCCATCCCACCGTTGCCGTGCTGCCCGCCGCATTGGCCGTGGCCGAACAGCGGCAGGCCAGCGGCAAGGATCTGCTGGAAGCGTTCCTGACCGGGGTGGAAGTCACTTGCCGCGTCGGCGGATGGCTGGGACGCCCGCACTACAACGCCGGGTTCCACCAGACCGCCACGTCAGGCGCTTTCGGCGCCGCCGCAGCTGCCGCGCGGCTGCTGGATCTCGATGCGGAACGCGCGGCCCACGCGCTGGGTCTCGCAGCCACGCGCGCGTCGGGGCTGAAGTGCCAGTTTGGCACGATGGCCAAGCCGTTCCATGCAGGCATGGCGGCGTCCACGGGCGTGGAGTCCGCCACCCTCGCAGCCCTGGGATTCGTCGCCCGCCCTGACGCCATTGAATGCGCCGGCGGTTTCGCCACCACACATGGCGCCGGACAGGGCTGCCTCGACAATCCGTTTGATGGGCTACACGAAGCCTTCCGCTTTGTCGACGTCCAGTACAAGTTCCATGCGTGCTGCCACGGCACGCATCCTGCGCTGGAGGCATTGCACGGCCTGCGCGAACAGCATCGCCTGACGGCCGGTGACGTCGAGCACGTCACGCTGGCCATCGCACCTCAATGGCTGCCGGTCTGCTGCATCGCGCAGCCCGCGACCGGCCTGGAGGCCAAGTTCAGCCTCGCGCTGACCGGGGCGATGGTACTGGCCGGTGTGGACACGGCATCGCTGGCGTCGTTCTCCGATACCTGCTGCCAGGACCCCGCATTGACCGACCTCGCGCGACGCATCGAGATCCGTCCCGACCCGGCGATTACCGACACCGCCTGCCATGCGACGGTGCTGACCCGGAGCGGCGCGACACTGTCCCGCCACGTCGATCTCAGCACCCCGGTGCCCTACGACACCAAGGCCACCAAGCTCAAGGCCAAGGCCGGCGCCCTGCTGGGCCAGGCCCGTGCAGAAGCACTCTGGACCTTCGTCGCCGCGCTGGACACGCTGCCAGCCGCCGCTCTCTACCCGCGCCTGCATGACTGGTTCGCCGATGCCGCCGCCTGATACCCCACACTTCGGAGCCCCACGCATGCAAACCCACGCAGACACCCAGACCCACCCCCCCGGCGCCCTTGTCGGCCTGCGTGTGGTCGACCTCACGCAGATGCTCGCCGGACCATTCTGCACCCAGGTGCTGGCCGATCACGGCGCGGACGTGATCAAGGTGGAAACGATGACCGGTGACGGCACCCGCATCACCGGCCCCTTCTGTGACGACGACACCCTGCGCGACTTCGGCGGCTATTTCCAGAGCGTCAATCGCAACAAGCGCTCGATCGCAGTGGACCTCAAGAGCAGCACCGGGCGCGAGATCCTGCGCAAGCTGATCGACAGCGCCGACGTGGTGGTCGAGAACTTTCGGGCCGGCGTCATGGAGCGCCTTGGCCTGTCGTACGAAATCCTGCGCAAAACCAATCCGCGTCTGGTCTATGGCACGGTACGCGGCTTCGGCGACCCACGCAGCGGCGAAAGCCCCTACGCGCAATGGCCTGCCTACGACGTCGTGTCGCAGGCGATGGGCGGCATGATGGGCATCACCGGCCCCGACCGGGACACCCCCACGAAGATCGGCCCGGGCGTCGGCGATACGATACCTGCGCTGATGCTCTGCATCGGCATTCTCTCCGCCGTGCACCGCGCGCGCGACACCGGACAGGGCCAGTTCGTCGACGTGGCCATGACCGATGCGGTACTGGCCATGTGCGAGCGCATCGTCTACCAGACGTCCTACACCGGCGCGGTGCCAGCGCCCGAAGGCAACCGCCACCCGTTGCTGTGCCCCTTCGGCTTGTTCCGCTCGCGCGACGGCCAGGTCTCGATTGCCTGCGCCACCGACGCATTCTGGGAAAAGCTGGCCATCGCCATCGGCCGCCCGGACATGGCCACCGACGAGGCGTTCGCCACCAATGCAGCCCGCGTGCAGCACCAGCAGCAGGTCATCGACGCGATCGAAGCATTCACCACCGTGCGCACGAAGGAAGAGATCGCTGCCGTTCTCGGCGGCAAGGTGCCGTTCGGCCCGGTCTACACCGCCGCGGAGATCTTTGCTGACCCGCACTACGCGGTGCGCGAGATGCTGGTCGACGTCGAACAGCCCGGCTCGGCCAGACCGGTGAAGATCGCCGGCGTGCCCATCAAGCTGAGCGACACCCCTGGCGCGGTACGTCGGCGCGCGCCGCTGCTGGGCGAGCACACCGAGGAAATCCTGCTGGCCACGGGCTACACCGAACGGGACATCAAGGGGCTGCGGGAGACAAAAGCCGTTCGCTAGAAAACACAAGACAACCAAAAAACAAGCAACAAGGGAGACAGGACATGAACTTCGCGAGAACCGCACTGACGGCCTTGCTATTGACGCTTGCCGCTATGCATCCCGCCGCTGCCGCCGACTACCCGGAGAAACCGGTCAAGGTGCTGGTGGGTTTTCCGGCGGGGCAGACCACTGACGTGATTGCCCGCAAGCTGGCGCAGCAGCTATCGACGTCGCTCAAACAATCGTTCTACGTCGAGAACAAGCCGGGCGTGGGTGCCGGGCTCGCTGCGGAAGAAGTCGCGCGCGCGAAGCCGGACGGCTACACGCTGCTGGCAACCTCGAGCGGGCCAATGGCCGTCAACGGCTGGATCTACAAGAACCAGCGCTACGACAGCGTGCGCGACTTCGAGCCGCTGGCACTGATCGGGGTCTTTCCACTGGTACTGGTCGTCAATCCGAACTCGCAGTTCAAGACCGTGGCGGATCTGGTCGCCTATGCCAGGCTCCATCCGGGCAAGGTGAACTACGCATCCGGCGGGAACGGCGTCACCAATCATCTGGTGATGGAAATGTTCAAGCAGACGGCAGGCATCAATCTCGCCCACGTCCCTTACAAGGGCGGCGTCGCCGCGATGACCGACGTGGTCGGCGGGCAGGTGGAGGTGATGTTCGAAGTGGTGTCAATTGCGGAGCCGCTGATTCGCGGCGGAAAGCTGAGACCGCTTGCCGTGGCCAGCGAACAGCGGGTGTCGACGCTGCCGAACGTGCCCACGATCGCCGAATCAGGCTTTCCGGGCTTCCGTGGCAACCCATGGATCGGGGTCGTGGCGCCGAAGAACTTGCCCAAACCGGTAGCGGACAAGCTGTCCGCGGAGATCATCCGCATCTCGAAGACCCCGGAGTGGACCAAGGCGATGGGTGAACTGGGCGCGATTCCTGAAACGATGGGGCCTGCCGACTTCAACCGTTTCGTGCGCGCCGAAGTCACACGCTGGGGCGACGCGGTCAAAGCCGCCAACGTCAAGGTGGATTGACAGGGCCGCGCCCGCCATCATCCGGGACAGCGGTGGCAGCCGTGGCAGGTCACGCGCCTGCCTGCCTGCCGCGCCTGAGCTGAAACGACACCGACACCCGGTCGGCCGGATACACCGTATCGGTGATCTCCAGAATCCGGCCCGCCGAATCCTTGTACTGACGCACCAGCCGCATACCCGCCGTGCCAGCCTCCACACCGAGCTGATCGGCCAAAGGGCCCTCGATCAGCGTGGCGGTGATCGTTTGGCGGATCTCCGCAATCGCGATCGCATACTCGCGTTCGATCAACGCGCTGACCAGCACCTGGGGGCTATTCCGAATCGTGTCGACCAGCCCCGCCAGCGTGGCCTCGATATAGATATCCGCGACCGCGACCGGGGTCTGACCCTTGCGCGCATCCACGCGCGTGCCGGACAGCAGCACCCATGCGCTGCCGATCGGCGCTTCCAGCCGCCGCGCCAGCGCGCGGTCCAGCGTGACATCGCGCACCGCTTCGATCGCCCGCACTTCGGTGGCGGCCACGCGCACCAGATCCTCGGCCGTCCCGAACGACTGCGTATACGACGCCCCCGGGTTGGCGGACTCGACGATGGTCCCCACCGCTTTCTTGCGCGAGATATAGCCGAGATCCTGCAGCATCCGCAGCGACGCCCGCACCGTATGGCGGCTGACGCCATGCAACTCGGCCAGTTCATGCTCGGTCGGCAACAGACTGCCCACCACATGGCGGCCTTCGGATATCTCGCGAATCAGCATGCTCGCCAGTTCGGCGTAGCGCGTGGGGGCGGGTGACTCGGTCTTGCTGTCCTTCTGGGCGGTTGCCATTGCGATGGATGTCTGGATCTGGATGCCGCCGCATTGTACGGCCTGGCACGGGTGTTGGCTGCGAATGCCGACCGCGTCCGGTCAACGTCTTGCCGCGTGGCTGGCTTGCCGCGCCTGCCTTCGCGGTGAATCTCATACGCCGTGCAGATGCGAATCCGCCTCCAACCCACCTCCGATCTTGTACGCACATAGTACACGATGATTCACAGCGATCCCCCGGCTTTCCGCTTCCCCTCCCATCTGCGCGGTATCGCCGATTTTCGCGCCACCCATCTCGGGTGGGCAGGCGCGTCAGATCTTGCGCACCCCCCATCAGTAACCGCTACTATGTACGTACATATCAATTTATAAAAACGCTGCCATGGATGCAGCGGATAGCAAGGAGACAAGGATGAAGAGAGGGTTCATAGCCGCCATGCTGTGCGTGGCCGCTGGCGTGGCGGGCGCGTCCGGGATCTACCCGGCCCGCCCGGTCAAACTGATCGTCGGCTACTCGGCAGGTGGCCCGGTCGACAGCGCCGCGCGAATCTACGCGCAGCATCTGGGCACCGTGCTTGGGCAGGCTGTGGTGGTGGAGAACCGTGGCGGCGCGGGCGGTGCCATCGCCGCGACCATGATCACCAAGGCCAGTCCCGACGGCTACACGCTGTTCTTCGTCGGCAGCCCGACCCTGACGATGGCGCCGATGGTGCAGAAGTCCGCCACATACAAGCCGCTCAAGGACTTCACGCTGGTCGGTCTGCTCAACACCTATACCAACGCACTACTGGTGGCGGAAGACTCGCCGCTCAAGAACGTGCAGGACCTGGTCGCCTACGCGAAGACGCACCCTGACGGACTCGCATTCGGCTCCGCGGGCGTGGGCGCCTCCAATCACCTGGCCGCCGAACTGCTCGCGCAGCGTGGCGGCGTCAAGTTTCTCCACGTCCCCTACAAAGGCAACTCTCCGGCCATCGCAGACCTGATCGGCGGAAAGATCGGCTTCATGTTCGATGTCACCGGCAGCGCGGTTGGCTATGTGCAAGGCGGCAAGGTGCGGGCGCTGGCGGTCTCCTCCGCGACGCGCAACCCCGCCCTGCCCGGCGTGCCGACGGTCGCCGAATCGGGCCTGAAAGGCTTTGACGTGAGCGGCTGGTTCGGCCTGATCGGCCCGCCGGGGATGCCACAGCCGGTCATCGACCGCCTGGTCGGGGCCAACCACGAAGTCGGCCGCAATGCGGCGTACCTGGAGAGTCTGGCACGCGGCGGCTATGCCCCCAGCATCAGCGGCCCCACCGAGTTCACCGACCGCCTCAGGCAGGACCTGACGCTTTGGAGCGACGTGATCAGGAAAGCCAACATCGAGCCGCAATAAGCCTGCCGATTCGGCACGCAATCTCACCAACATTCAGGAGCAACACGATGCAAGGAATCATGGAAGGCAAGGTCGCGCTGGTCACGGGCGCGGGTGGTGGTATCGGACGCGGTATCGCGCTGGCCCTCGGGGCCGCTGGCGCCCGGGTAGTCGTCAACGACCTCGGGGTATCGATGAGCGGCGAAGGCGGCGATGCCGGCCCCGCGCAGCGCGTGGCCGAGGAAATCCGCACGGCCGGCGGCCAGGCGGTGGCGAATACCGACAGCGTGTCCACGTGGAACGGCGCTCACAACATCATCCAGTGCGCGCTAGACAACTTCGGCCGCATCGACGCCGTGGTCAACAACGCCGGCAACCTGCGTGACCGCATGTTCTTCAAGATGAACGAGGAAGAATGGCGCTCGGTGATCGACGTGCATCTGCACGGCACGTTCTTCGTCAGCCGCGCCGCCGCCAACCATTTCAAGGACCAGGAGGGCGGCGCGTATGTGCACATGACGTCGACCTCCGGCCTGATCGGCAACTTTGGCCAGGCCAACTACGCCGCAGCCAAGCTCGGCATCGTCGCACTGTCCAAGTCGATCGCGCTGGACATGCAACGCTTCAACGTGCACTCGAACTGCATCGCACCGTTTGCCTGGAGCCGCATGACCAGCTCGATCCCGGCCGAGACGCCCGAGGAGAAAGCCCGCGTGGCCAAGCTGCAAAGGATGGAGGCCGGCAAGATCGCGCCGATGGCCGTATTCCTGGCGAGCGACGCGGCGCGCGATGTCAGCGGCCAGATCTTCGCCGTGCGCGCCAACGAGATCATGCTGATGAGCCATTCGCGCCCGATCCGCTCGGTGCATATGGGCGAAGGCTGGACACCCGAGGCCATCGGCGAAGTCGCCGTGCCGGCCATGCGCAACAGCTTCTACAAGCTCGAACGCTCCGCCGACGTGATCGGCTGGGACCCGATCTGAGGGGCCGCGCATGAGCATCAAGGGCAAGGCCTATATCGTCGGGGCCTACGAGCACCCGACGCGCAAGGCGCCGGACAAATCCGTCGCGCAGCTTCACGCCGAATGCGCCAGAGGGGCACTGGAAGACGCCGGACTCTCCCTGTCCGACGTGGACGGCTACTTCTGCGCGGGCGATGCACCGAGTCTCGGCGCGACCAACATGATCGACTACCTCGGCCTGCGCGTGCGGCACGTGGATTCGACCGACACAGGCGGGTCCGCCTATCTGGTCCACGTATCGCACGCCGCGCAGGCGATTGCCGCTGGCAAATGCAATGTCGCGCTGATCACGCTGGCGGGCCGCCCACGCTCCGAAGGCTCGAGCGGCACGTAGGCACGCAACTGGGGCGCCAACCTGCCTGACGCGCCATTCGAGGCGCCGTTCCACCCGGTCACCGTGAACCTGTACGCGATGGTGGCCATGCGCCATATGCACGAGTACGGCACCACGCCGGAACAGCTCGCGTGGATCAAGGTGGCCGCGTCCCATCACGCGCAGCACAACCCCCACGCGATGCTGCGCGACGTGGTCACGGTGGAAGACGTGCTGAACTCGCCGCTGATCTCCGACCCCTTGCGCAAGCTTGATTGCTGCGTGGTGTCCGACGGTGGTGGCGCCCTGATCGTGGCACGCCCGGAGATCGCCGCGAAACTGAATCGCCCCAAGGTACGCATCCTGGGCGCCGGCGAACACGTGAAGGGTCAGCTTGGCGGTCAGGTGGACCTGAGCTGGTCCGCCGCCCGCGTATCGGGCGCGGCAGCGTTCGCCGAAGCAGGCATCACGCCCGCCGACATCAAGTACGCGTCCATCTACGACAGCTTCACCATCACCGTGCTGATGCAGCTCGAAGACCTGGGCTTCTGCAAGAAAGGCGAAGGCGGCCGCTTCGTGGCCGACGGCAACCTGATTTCGGGCGTGGGCCGGCTGCCGTTCAACACCGACGGCGGCGGGCTCTGCAATAACCATCCGGCCAATCGCGGCGGCATCACCAAGGTCATCGAGGCCGTGCGCCAGTTGCGTGGCGAGGCCCATCCCGCCGTGCAGGTGAAGCACTGCGACCTGGCGCTGGCCCAGGGCACCGGCGGCTACCTCGGCAGCCGCCATGGCAGCGCCACGCTGATTCTCGAACGGGAGCAATGAGATGACCACCCCGTATATCGCCACCCCATTCCCGGCCCCGGAGGAACGCCCTGACAACGCACCTTTCTGGCAGGCAGCCCGCGAGGGACGGCTGCTGGTCAAGGTCTGCGAATCGTGTGGCAAGCCGCACTGGTATCCGCGCGTGCTGTGCCCGTTCTGCATGGGCGACACCGCCTGGAAGGAGGCCAGCGGCCTTGGCACCGTCTATGCGTTCAGCGTGACCCGCCGCGCGGGCCCGAACCCGTTCTGCATCGCCTACGTAACGCTGGAGGAAGGCGTGACGATGATGACCCATATCGTCGACTGCGACCTCGACACCGTGCGGATCGGCCAGCCGGTGCGCATCAGGTTCTCGCCCAGCGAGGATGGCGCGCCGGTTCCAACCTTCGCGCCCGCGTGAAACGCCCCCCATTTCCGGAGTGAATCGTGAATCCAGTCGCCTCGCCAGTCATATCGCTCAGCACCCTGCTCAACCCGCGCTCCGTCGCGATCATCGGCGCCTCGGATGATCCCGCGCGCATCGGCGGCCGTCCCATCGACGCCATGCGCAAGCTCGGCTATGCCGGACGCATCCTGCCGGTGAACCCGAACCGGCGCGAAGTGCAGGGCCTGCCCGCCTACGCCTCCGTTGCGGACTTGCCAGAGGTGCCTGACGTCGCGGTGGTGGCCGTGCCGGCGGCGCACGTGCTCGATACCGTCATCGCCCTGGGCGAGCGCGGCACCCGCGCCGCCATTCTGTTCAGCGCCGGCTTTGCCGAGATTGGCGGCGACGGCGTCACGCGGCAAGCGGAATTGCTGGCCGCCGCGCGTCGCAGCGGGCTGCGTCTGCTCGGCCCAAACGCGCTCGGGCTGATCAATATGCGCACCGGCTTCGTCGGCAGCTTTGCGTCAAGCATTTCTCTGGGGCCGGTCCAGCCGGGCCATGTCGGCATCGTCAGCCAGTCTGGCGCCTACGGCGGGCATCTGGTGATGGCCGCCAAGTCCGCCGGCATTGGCCTGTCCAGCATCGTGATGACCGGCAATGAGGCCGACATCACGCTGGGCGAGGTCGTCCAGTTGATGGTGGATGACCCGCATACCCGCGTGATCGCGCTCTATTCGGAGGGCATCAACGACGGCAACGGACTGGTGGCGGCGCTACAGGCGGCGCGCCGCGCGCGCAAACCGGTGGTGATGATGAAGGTTGGGCGCAGCGAGGTTGGCGGCGCCGCCGCGCGGTCGCACACGGCATCCATCGCTGGCGATGACGCCGTAGTCGATGCCGTGCTGGCCGAGCTTGGCGTGGTGCGCGCTCGCAGCACAGAGGAAATGCTCGACATCGTGCGGCTGGCCGCGCGTGGCATCTATCCGTCTGACAACACGCTGGGAGTCATCACGGTCAGCGGTGGCGCGGGTGTCATCGCGTCGGATGCCGCCGAGGACCTGGGCCTGCCAATGCCGCAAATGCCGGCGTCCACCCAGGCCCGGCTACTGAAGCTGCTGCCGATCTGCTCGCCGCGTAACCCAGTGGACACCACGGCGCAAATCGTCAACGACCTGTCGTTGATCGAGCCGTTTGCGGAGGCCATGGTGGGCGAAGGCGGCTACCGCTCGGTCCTCGGCTTCTTCACCTATGCCGGTGCCACGCCAGCGGTGGCGCCAAGCCTGCGCGAGCAACTGGCGCGTGTGCGAGAGCGGTATCCGGACCGGCTCTACGTACTGGTGCTGCAGGGGCCGCACGACGTGCTGAAGACCTATGAGGAAGCGGGCTTCACAGTGTTCGAGGACCCTACCCGCGCCGTTGTCGCGCTGGCCGCGATGGGCCGCTTCGGACATGCCTTCGCCCAGCCGCAAACGACGCCCCCGCCGGTTGTGCAGCCGGTCGCGCTGCCCACGCAAACCCCGAGCGAAGCCGAAGCCAAGGCCATGCTCGAGGCCGCCGGCATCCCGGCCGTGCCCGAACGCGCGTGCGCCGTGGCCGAGGCGGCCGTGGTCGCCGCGCGCGAGCTGGGCTTCCCGGTGGTGATGAAGATCCTGTCGCCAGACATCCTGCACAAGTCCGAAATCGGTGGCGTACTGCTCGACGTGCGCGACGAAGCGGCGGTGCGCAGCGGCTTTGCCACGTTGATGCAACGCGCCCGCGACGCGGCACCCGACGCCCGGATCGATGGCGTGCTGGTCGCACGGCAGGTCAGCGGCGGGGTGGAATGCATCATGGGCATCAAGCAGGACGCCGCCTTTGGCCCCATCGCGATGTTCGGCCTCGGTGGCGTGTTCGTTGAAGTGCTGCGCGACGTGGTCTTTCACCGCTGCCCGTTCGGCGAGGACGTAGCCGAACGCATGATTCGCTCGATCCAGAGCGCGCCGCTGCTGCTGGGCGCGCGCGGACGCCCGGTGGCAGATATCCCGGCGCTTGCCCGAGCGCTGTCGCGGCTGTCGATCTTCGCGGCCGCCGCTGGCCCGCGCCTGCAGGCCGTGGACGTCAACCCCGTATTCGCCATGCCGGCAGGACAAGGCGCATTCGCCGCCGACGCCGTTATCGACGTAACCCCACCCCAACCCTCATCAGGAGACCTTGCATCATGACCTTCGACATCCCCAGCGAGTGGGTGGAATTTGGCGACGCGCTGATCCGCTTTGTCGATCGTGAAGTCGTCGCGCTCGAAAAGGAGCATCGCACCCTGCTGGCCAGCGAACGCACGGTCTATACCGCCGACGGGCGCTATGCCCCGGAGGTGCTGGCGCTACGCCGCCAGGTACGCATGCGATCGGCCGAACTGGGCTTCTACACCGCGCTGTCCGCCGAAGCGCTCGGCGGTGGCGGGCTGGGGCCGCAGGCCGCCGTCTACATCCAGGAACGCCTGAACGCCCACTGCGGCCCCGAGCGCCATCTGGTGCAGACCGTGGTGCTGCCCTCCCCATTCACCAATGGGCTGTCGCCGGTACTGAAGCATCTCCATCCGTCGGTCTTCGACACCGTGCAGCCTGAACTGGCCAGCGGCGACAAGACGATGTGCTTCGGGCTTTCCGAACCAGATGCCGGCTCGGACGTCTTTGGCATGCGCACACGCGCTACGCGCGATGGCGACCACTGGGTGCTCAACGGCACCAAGCAATGGATCACCAACGCGCCCTATGCGGACTACGCGATGATCTTCGCCGTCACCGACGAAGAGAAGGCCCGCGCCCACAAGGGCGGCATCACCGGCTTCTTCCTGCCCACTCGCACACCGGGGTTCTCGGTACCGAGTGTGATTCCGACGATGGGCCACCTGGGCGCCGACATCGGCATCATCTCGCTGGAGAACGTGCGCGTGCCGGACACCCATCGGCTGGGGCCGGTCGACCGTGGCCTGTCCGTGGCGCTCGATGGCGTCAACGCCGGTCGCCTGAGCATGGCCGCCAGTTGCCTCGGCCTGGCCGAGTGGGCGCTGGAACAGGCCGTGGCCTACGCGAAGGTCCGCAAGACCTTTGGGCAGCCTATCGGCGACCATCAGGCCGTGCAGATCATGCTGGCCGAATGCGCCATGGACATCTACGCCACCAAATCGATGGTCCGCCACTGCGCCTGGCTGGTGGACAACGATCTGCCCGCCACCAAGGAGGTCTCCATCATCAAGGCATCGTCCACGGAGATGGCCGGGCGTGTCTTCGACCAGGCAATGCAGATTCACGGCGGCATGGGTCTGACCAACGAACTGCGACTCGAGGCCGGCTACCGCTTCGTGCGCACGATGCGCATTCCCGATGGCACCTCCGAGATCCAGCGACGCACCATCGCGCGGCGTCTGCTCGACGGCGACACGGCTTTCTGACCGGCGACGCGCGCGACTGCCCCAATACAAGACATAAGACACCAAGGAGACTGCCATGCGAACCAGCCACACCAAGGACACCAAGGACACTAAGGACGCCAAGAGCGCCGAGGACACCAGAGCCTGGCCCTTCACCCTCCACCGCTGCACGCCGACGATCGGCGCGGAGGTCAGCGGCGTGGACCTGGGCAACCTCGATGACACCACCTGCCGCGCGCTGCGACAGGCGTTGCTCGAGCACAAGGTGCTGTTCTTCCGCGATCAGGACATCACCCCCGCCCAGCATGTCGCCGCCGCGCGGCGCTTCGGCGAACTGGAGGTCCACCCGATGATCGGCCACCATCCCGATCATCCGGAGCTGGTGGTGTTCGGGCGCGGCGGCGACAAGCGCGGTCGGGAGAACCTGTATCACTCCGACGTATCGTGGCGCGAACTCCCGTCGATGGGTTCGATGCTGCGTTGCGTGGAGTGTCCCGAGATCGGGGGCGACACCATCTGGGTCAACATGGCAGCCGCCTACGCAGCCTTGCCGGAGGACGTGAAGACGCGCATCGCCGAACTCCGGGCCGTGCACGACGCCATGCCGACCTTCGGCCAGAGCATGGATGGCGAGCGCTACGATGAAATGCGTGCCAAGTATCCGCCGATGGTTCATCCGGTCGTGCGCACCCACCCGGAAACGGGCGAGAAGATCCTTTACGTCAACGAGGGCTTCACCACTCATTTCGCCAATTACGCGCGGATGCAGCCGTACCGCATCGGCTCGGATTTCCGCATGGCGGAGATGGACCTGATGCAGTACCTGTTCCGGCAGGCCGCCGCGCCCGAGTACCAGGTGCGGTTGCGCTGGCGCGCCAACACGGTGGCGCTCTGGGACAACCGGTCCACCCAGCACTACGCCGTGCAGGACTACTTTCCGGCCGTGCGCCACATGAACCGGGCGACGATCATCGGCGACCGTCCGGCGTAGACCCGGTTACCGACACACACGGCGCCACGGTACTGACCCTGATAGGGCAATCCCGCCCATTCGATTTGGCTGGTTCTCGCATTCCGGATGTCCGCTACCTTGGCGACAAGGGATCCACCGCACATCCGGGACACAGAAAGGAGACACGCAATGTTTATCAAACGACTGCTCGTCGCGGGCATCATGGCCTGGAGCGCGGCCAGCCCGGCGCAGACCTATCCGTCGCGGCCCATCACTTTCGTGGTGCCGGGTCCGCCCGGCGGCGCAACCGACGTCATGGCCCGCGCGCTGGCCGAAGACATGGGCAAGCGCCTGGGACAGACCATCATCGTCGACAACAAGCCCGGTGGCGGTGGCGTGATCGCGGTGCAGGCCGTCACACGCGCCGCGCCCGACGGCTACACCCTGCTGCTCACGCATTCGACGCCGCTGATCAACACGCCTTATCTGTACGCGAATGTCCCGTACAACGTGCGCCGCGACCTGGCCTTCATCTCCGAGTTGTGCGTCGGCAAGCTCGTGCTGGCCGTGGGCCGCGACGTGCCTGTGAAGACCGTGCCCGAGTTTCTGGACTGGGCGGCAAAGAACAAGGGCAAGGTCAGCTTCGGCTCATATGGGGTGGGCAGCTTTCCCCATCTGGTGGGCGCGCACCTGAACCAGACCCGCCATCTGGACATGATCCACGTGGCCTACAAGGGCGAGGCCCCGATGGTGCAGGACATGCTTGCCGGCAATATCGCCTGGGCCATCGGCTCGGTCACCACACTCGGGCCGCAGATCAAGAGCGGCCGCCTGCGCGCGCTGGCCGTCATGGGCGATAACCGCATCAAGGAAATGCCCGACGTGCCGACCATGACCGAGGCCGGCATGAAGGACCAGGAGATGCGTCCGCCGGCATGGATCGGCCTGTTCGCGCGCTCGGGCACGCCGGCCGCCATCCTGTCGCGCGTCGAAGCAGAGGCGCGCGCGTCGATCCAGTCCCCCGCCATGCGGGCGCGGCTCGACTCGCTGGCGCTGGAACCGGTCGGCAACAGCCCCGAGGAATTCCGCCGCTCGTTCGAAACGTCGGAGCCCATCATGGCCCGCCTGATCAAGAGCAGCGGCGCGACAGCGGAGTAATCACGGCCGAGTCATCACGACCGTATCCGGCGGACCCGGAAAACAAAAACGGACGGCGCCAAATATGGCGACCGTCCGTTTCTGCGTGATGCGTTGGTAGGCTCGATTGGACTCGAACCAACGACCCCCACCATGTCAAGGTGGTGCTCTAACCAGCTGAGCTACGAGCCTGTTGAAGGGAGCGCATTGTATAGACACTGCCACCCTTGCGCAAGCATTTCTTTCGACCGATATTGAAATCGGCGATCAGCCCGCGCGATCGGCTGCGGCAACCGCCCCTGCAACGGCTCCTGCAACGGCTCCTGCAACGGCTCAATCCGGCGCCGACAGCGGTCCAACGCTCAAGCCAGCTTCTCCTTCAGGAACGCCACCATATACGGTGTGGCGGCGGCCGCGACAGTCGCCGCCGTACCGGGGTCGAGCCCCATTTTCTCGCCGAGCGATTCGGCCACGCGGCCGGTCAGGATGCCTTCACCCCCCTCGGTCAGCGACTTGAAGAATCCATCGCCATGCACCAGTCCCGCCGCGAACGCCGCGAAGAAACTCTTGCCTGCGTGATCGCCCAGGAGGCCACCACCCTGCTCTTCAACGTGGGCGTGAGCGGTCTCCGCGACCTGCCCGAGCATCTGCTGAGCATCGGCCGGATTGACCCCCTGATCGGCCAGCGCCTGGGCCGCCTGGGTGCCGTGATCGGAAGCCAGGAATTCAGAAACGAGTTGCTGCATATCCATGAAACGCTCTCCTTCGAATAGCCACCACGGCGCCGGGCAGAGGCGCGCGGCGGACCCGCCGACGCAGCCCGTGGTGAATTCAGCATAGTGCGCAACGCGTGTGTCCGGAGAACGTCCGCGCGGACAAATTCGGAGTACAGTCCCCGACAGGCTCCGGCCACGCAGGCAGATACCGAGCCTGAAGGAGGGACGTCATGGATGACAAGGGTAACGACAGGGCCGTCACTGTCACGGTGCAGGACAACGGGCCCTACCGCATCAAGGGGCCGATCACCATCGTGACGCCGGCCGGCGTACCGTTCACGTTCGAGGGGGATCAGGTCTGGCTATGTCGCTGTGGCCATTCCGAGAGCAAGCCGTTCTGCGATGGTTCGCACAAACGCGCGGGATTCTCTAGCGTGCCCCAACCGAAACCGTGAGACACGAAGACCCTGAGACGCGGAGACCCTGAGACCTGGTGTACCGGCGACTTCACATCGGCCCGGGGAGCGTCTTCAGCCCGACCCACAGCACGCAGATGACGACGTTGATCGGCACGCTCAACACGCCCGGCACGTAGAAGAACGCCGACAGCACCGGCGCGCTCAGCATCAGTTCTATCGAACCGCCGAGCAGGCAGAACAGCGCGCCACACCAGACCCAGCGGCGCAGATAGGTCAGCAGCCAGTGCGCGTGCGCCTGGTTGAAGCGCCACGCGGCCGATCGCTCGCGCAGATCGCCTCGACTGGCGTCCTTGAACAGCCAGTCGAAGAAAAAGTACCGGTATAGCAGGGTGCGAAAAGCAAGCTCTTGCATGGTTTGCTCGGGACGTGCCAGCGCCGTGACCATGAGCTTACCCCTGCCAGATCCTCGGTCGCCGGTCTTCCCCGGACTTTTTTCCTGGACGTTCATGGCGATACGCAATCCATGGCAATTCGTCCATGAATTGAAAACAATCCGTCCGGATGGTATCTTCCGGGTCCATGAGTGAAGCCCACCGCCGCCCCAAGCAACCGCTCCTGATACGCGACCGCCTGCTCTCCGCCACCATCGACCTGCTGGTCGAGGAAGGCATCGGCGCCGTCACCCTCAACTCTGTCGCCACACGCGCCGGTGTGTCGAAGGGTGGCCTTCAGCATCACTTCTCAAACAAGGAGGAACTGCTGGAAGCCCTGTCTGCCAAGGTGCTCCAGCATTTCACCGGCCAGGTTGCCACGCTGGCTGAATCCGATACCGATGCCCAGGGACGCAATACACGAGCCTATCTGCGCGCCTCCGCCGATGGTTTCGCCGAATCCGGCGAACGCGAGCTGTGGAAGGCCGCGATGATGCTCATCATGGCGCGTCCCGAGTTCCGCACGCCCTACCAGGAGTGGGAATCCGGCAGCCTGAATACGGACCTCGCGCAATGCGAGGACCCCGTCGGCCTGCTCCTGTGCCGGCTGGCGGCTGACGGGCTCTGGCTGGCCGATCTTCTCGGCCATCGCGCCATCCCCCCGGCTCAACGGGCCGAGCTGGTTCGCCGACTCGAGCAATTGACGCACTGCCGTCCTCAACAAGCATGACCAGAAAAACAATCCCCGCATCGGAACTCGATGCTGCGATCGTCCGCGCACGCGACGCATTGCTGGACCGCCAGCACCCCGACGGCCACTGGTGTTTCGAACTCGAATGCGATGCCACCATCACGGCCGAGTACATCCTGATGATGCACTTCGTCGACGAAATCGACACCGCGCTGCAGGCCCGCATGGCGAAGTATCTGCGCGCGGTGCAACGGCTCGACGGCCATGGCGCATGGGACCTCTACTTCGGCGGCGATCTCGATATCTCCTGCAGCGTCAAGGCCTACTTCGCGTTGAAGGCGGCGGGCGATCCGCCGGATGCGCCGCATATGGTCAGGGCGCGTGAAGCCATCCTGGCGCGCGGCGGCGCGGCGAAGTCGAACGTGTTCACGCGCATCCTGCTGGCGACCTTCGGCGAGATTCCGTGGCGCGGCACGCCGTTCATGCCGGTGGAATTCGTGCTGTTTCCGCGCTGGGCGCCGATCCACATGGACAAGGTGGCCTACTGGGCGCGTACCACGATGGTGCCGTTGCTGGTGCTGTGCTCGATACGCGCCGCCGCGAAGAATCCGCTTGGCGTGCACGTGCAGGAACTGTTCGTCACGCCGCCCGAACTGGAGCGCGAATACTTCCCGCGCAAGCGTGGGCTGCAGCGCGCGTTCCTGATTGCGGACCGCGTGGTTCGCCACCTCGAACCGCTGATTCCGCGTGCATTGCGCCGCCGCGCCATCCAGCGCGCGGTGGAATGGTCCGAAGCCCGCATGAACGGTGAAGACGGCTTCGGCGGCATCTTCCCGCCGATGGTGTACAGCTACGAGATGATGGTGCTGCTCGGCTACCCGGAGGATCATCCGTTGCGAGTGGAGTGCAAGGCCGCGCTGAAGAAGCTCGTGGTCCATCGCGACGATGGTTCGTCTTATTGCCAGCCCTGCCTGTCGCCGGTGTGGGACACGGCCTGGAGCGTGATGGCGCTTGAGCAGGCACCGCCCGACGCACGCACCGAAGCCGCCATCGCCAGCGCCTATGACTGGCTCACTGACCGTCAGGTGCTGGACCTGCGCGGCGACTGGGAAAGCAATGCTGCGCCCAACACGCCGCCTGGCGGCTGGGCATTCCAGTACGAGAACCCGTACTACCCGGACATCGACGATTCGGCCGTCGTGCTGGCGATGCTTCACGCGCGTGGCAAGCGTACGGGCCAGCCCGGGCGCTACGAGATGCCCGTGGCGCGTTGTCTGGACTGGATCATCGGCCTGCAGTCGCGCAACGGCGGCTTTGGCGCGTTCGATGCGAACTGCGATCGCGACTTTCTCAACGCGATCCCGTTCGCCGATCACGGCGCTCTGCTCGATCCGCCAACCGAGGACGTCTCCGGCCGCGTGCTGCTGGCACTCGGCATCACCGAGCGTCCGCAGGACGCAACGGCACGCGAGCGCTGCATCCAGTACCTGCGCGACACGCAGCAGCCTGATGGCAGTTGGTGGGGACGCTGGGGCACCAACTACATCTACGGCACCTGGAGCGTGCTGGCGGGCCTGGGGCTCGCTGGTGTCGATCGCAAGCTGCCGATGGTGCGCAACGGCCTGCAATGGCTGCGCGGCAAGCAGAACGCCGACGGCGGCTGGGGCGAGACGAACGACAGCTATGCCCGCCCGGAACTGGCCGGCAAGCATGAAGACGGCAGCATGGCCGAGCAAACGGCGTGGGCCATGCTCGGACAGATGGCGGTCGGCGAAGGCGACGCGGATTCGGTACATCGTGGCGCCGCGTATCTGCTCGAGGCGCAGAACGAGGATGGCTTCTGGATGCACCCGTATCACAACGCACCGGGCTTCCCGCGCATCTTCCACCTGAAGTATCACGGGTACACAGCGTACTTCCCGCTGTGGGCGCTTGGCCGATACCGGCGGCTGGCGGCCGCGCGCGCATCGGCTATGCAAGCGGCGAAAGCCGAATCCGCCGAATCAGCCGAGTCGATGACGGTGCACTGATCGGGAAAGCACGCTAGGCGGCGCGGGCTGGAAAGTGCTACTGTCGGCCCATCCCCCGCTCCCGCCAGCCAGGCATGTCAGAACGCCCGACGTATGAGGTACCCGCCGCAACGCCGGGCGCCACACCGAACACGCAGTGGCTGCGCGTAGCGCCCGCACTGTTCCTGCTGCTCTGGTCCGGCGGATTCGTCTTTCTGAAGCTCGGCCTGCGCCATGCCGACCCGCTGACCTTTCTGGCCTTGCGCTATGCCTGCGTGGTCGGGCTGCTGATCATCCCCTGCCTCTGGATCCGCCCCGCGTTCCCGTCGGGCATCAAGCCCTGGCTGCATCTAGGCATGGTGGGCCTGCTGATTCAGGCCGGCTATTTCTCGTTCACCTATCTGAGTCTCAAGCACGGCATGTCGGCCGGCGCGGTTGCGCTCGTCACATCACAACAGCCGATCCTGATCGGGCTGCTGGCGCCAGCCATTGCCGGCGAACGCGTGGACCGGGTGCGATGGCTTGGGCTGGCACTGGGCGTAACGGGCGCGGCCATCGTCATCACATCCCGATCGTCCATCGACGTGGCCACCCCTGCCGGGCTGATATTCGCCCTGCTCGCGCTGCTGGCGATGACGGGTGGCACGCTGTGGGAAAAGCGCTTCGGCACGACCGTGCATCCGGTGGCGTCGAATCTCGTGCAGTACGCCGTCGGGCTAGCCATCACCGCGCCGCTGGCCTATGCGCTCGAACCAATGCATGTGGCATGGACGCCGGAGCTGTTCGGCTCGCTGGCCTACCTGGTGATTGGCAATTCGATCATCGCCATTTCGCTGCTGCTGGCGATGATTCGGCACGGCGAGGCCTCGCGAGTATCGGCGCTGTTTTTCCTCGTGCCGCCGATGACGGCGGTGATCGCCTTCGCGGTGCTTGGCGAGTCGATTCCGCTCGCCGCATGGCCGGGGATGGCCATGGCCGCAATCGGGCTCTATCTGGTAATGGGCAGGCGGGGTTGATAGACGCAACGACGCCCGTTAGTGCGGGCCAGCCGCGTATCGTCCGCGCAGTGCCTTGATGACGCGCCGCTCCGCCAGCACCACGACGTAGTCCAGAATCCGCGCATCGGACGATAGTGAGCACCATGCGTCCCAAAATTCCCGCTCGACCAGTTTCCTGGGTGCGCCATAAAGCTCCGCAATCCGGTCGATCGCGTGTTCGCCCGATGCCGGGCGACGCATCGAGCCACCTCCCGACGCAGAGGGAATTGCGGGGCTTGAACGATCTGGCTCGGTTCCAGGTGCGAGATACATGGCAGGGCCTTCACGGTGAGGAGTTTGTCGAGTGTAGACGCTACGGCAGGCATTCCAAGTACAGCCAACGTACTGCATATGGCTTACTACCCGTGATACTCCCCCACGCCGATTGCCCTTTGATTCGACACAAGGAGTTATCGTATTTTGCTTTCCTGCGGCGGGCATCCTGCGTCACCGTTAGTCTTTGGGCCAATAGAGATCGCCCGCATCACACGCTAAGGTGTAAAACGCCAACCACGGGAGACCCGCATGAGATATCTGGCAAGCCTGATCATGATTTCCGCGACACTTTGCACTGCCCCGGCCTGGGCGCAGTCGGCCTCCGGGGCGGCGGCGCAGGGCAGCAATGACGCCATCGTCAAGATGCGCGGAGAGGTTAACGCGGCACGCAAGGAATACAACCGGAAGGTTGCCGAAGCGAAGAAGGTCTACAACGAGGCCAAGGCGGCTGCGGCCAAAGAGCGCGATGCGGCGATCTCGGCTGCTCACGCTGCTGCCGGCCAGAAGTAACGACGTGCGCGCCCAGGCGCGCGAAGTCCCGCCAGACCCGGTTGCCGGTCCACCTTGCCAACCCAAGGTGGACCGGCAATTGCACTTTCATGCCTAGTGGCCGTTCGCGCCACGACGCTTCTCCTCTTGCCTCCAACATTGCGCTGCTGGCGCCGCCAGATCACGCGCGGGCTTCTATCATGCAGTTGTGGATGTGGCCTTGAACGCCGCATTGCTATCGTCGGCGCCGGCGCGGGAGGAATGCGTCCATGGACCTGCTGGAAGTTCATCACCTGTCCAAGTCTTTCGGCGGCCGGCTGGTCCTTGACGATATCGGCTTCAACGTCGGATCGGGGCAATTCTTCACGCTCGTGGGGCCTTCCGGATGCGGCAAGACCACGCTGCTGCGGCTGCTCGGCGGTTTCTCCGAGCCCGATGGCGGCGAGGTACTGTTCGATGGCAAGAGCCTTCAGGGCGTGCCACCCGAGCATCGCCCCATGCACACGGTCTTCCAGAGCTACGCACTTTTCCCGCACATGACCGTGGCCGCCAATATCGCTTTCCCGCTGCGGATGCAGAAATTGCCGCGCCACGAAATCGACGGGCGCCTGGGCGGCCTGATCGAAAACGTCCGCCTGCAAGGCTTCGAACGCTACTACCCGCACGAGCTTTCCGGCGGACAGCGTCAACGCGTGGCCATCGCCAGGGCACTGGCCGCGCGTCCGCGGCTGCTCCTGCTCGACGAACCGCTGTCCGCGCTCGATGCGGCGCTGCAAACCCAGATGCTTCATGAGTTGATAGCGTTGCAGCAGCAACTGGGCGTGGCGTTCATCTACGTCACGCACGATCAGACCCACGCACTGGCGCTCTCGCAACGCATCGCGGTGATGCATGAAGGCCACATCGTCCAGCTCGACACACCCGAAGCGATCTACCGCGCACCGGCCACGACATTCGTGGCCGGATTCATCGGGTCCTGCAATCTGCTGGATGCCACCGTCGCGGAATCGAACGCGGCGCGCCTGCGTGTGCGCATTGCCGGCGTGGGCGAGCGCGACATGCCCGCGGGGCAAGCGCTGGCCATCGGCAGCCGCGGCACCGTCGCCATCCGGCCCGAGGAAATCCGGCTGCGGCCACGTGGTGCGTCGCCGGGCGACGACACCAGTGCGCCGATGCTAGAAGGCGCCGTCGTCGACCGGCTGTACCAGGGCGATGTCACGCTATACACGGTCGAGCTTGCCAGCGGACACCGGCTGCAAACGATGGTCGCCAACGCGGGGCCGGTGACCGACGGGCAGTTCACGCAGGGCGATCGGGTCGAGCTCGACTGGCCCGGCAACGCCGGCGTGTTTCTAAGCCGGTGAGGCGAAGAGACAGCCATGATCACGCGCGCGGATCGGCTGGCCCGCTGGCTTGTCTGTGGCATCCCCATCGCCTTCCTGCTCGCCTTCTTCGGCATTCCTTCGGCCATCATGATCGTGGCGGCATTCCGGACACCGGCGGAGTCCGGCGGATTGCTGCCGCTGATTCCACCTGACCAAGGTCTGACCACCACCGCGGCCCTCACCGTGCTCAGGCACTGGCAGGATCTGTTCACGCTCGACAACATCCGCGAGTTGATCCAGGAACCGCTCTATGCCGGACTGTTTCTCAAGTCAGCCGGCTACGCCGCGCTGACCACCGCGATCTGCCTGGTGGCTGCCTACCCGCTGGCATGGTGGATCGCCCGCAGCGACAAGCGACGGCGCGACCTGCTGCTGATCCTTGTGATCCTGCCGTTCTGGTCGAACTTCCTGATCCGGATCTACGCATGGATGATCATCCTGAGTCCACGCGGATACCTGATGCATGGCGTCAACAGCCTCATCGGCTGGATCGGCTTCGCCCCGGTCGAAGCGCTCTACACACCCGCGGCCGTCATCCTCGTGCTGGTCTACGTACACCTGCCGTTCTTCATCCTGCCGCTCTATGCCAGTCTGGAAAAGCAGGACCCACTGCTGCTTGATGCCGCGCGCGATCTGGGCGCGAATGGCTGGCATTGCTTCTGGCAGGTGATCTGGCCGCTTTCGCTGCCGGGCGTCTACGCGGGCATCGCACTCGTCTTCACGCCGTGTCTGGGGATCTTTGCCGTGCCTGAACTGGTGGGCGGCACGCGATCGATCCTGATCGGCAACCTGATCAAGCAGCAGTTCCTCGATAGCCGCGACTGGCCGCTGGGGTCGGCGCTATCGCTGGCGCTGGTAGGCATCGTGCTGGCGTTGATCGGACTGGCGACGCTGGCGGCACGCGTGAAGGGCACGGCGCGTGCCGCCTCGCAGCGGGGTACGCGCAGGTCCGCCCGTCGTTCAGCGCAACCCGCGCCGGCCGCCGTGGCCACTGGCAGGAGATCGTCATGAATCGCCCCCGATGGCCTGTGTGGGTGGCCTGCCTGGGCTGCGCGGTCTATGCGTTCCTGTACCTGCCGCTGCTGATCGTCGTGGCCTACTCGTTCAATGACTCGCGCCTGAACGCGGAATGGGACGGCTTCACGCTGCACTGGTATGACGTGCTGGCAAACGATCCGGACATGCTGGGTGCGGCGTGGAACTCGTTGATGATCGGCGCGATCGCAGCAGGCACGTCATGCGTGCTCGGCACGCTCGCCGCCATCGCGCTGCACCGCTACCGGCCGCCATTGCTGACTACGCTGGTGCTCGCGCCAATCGCGATGCCCGAGGTATTGATGGGGGTGTCGCTGCTGTTGTTCTTTGTTGCCGTGAATATCGATCTCGGCCTGACAGCCGTGGCGCTGTCGCATATCACGTTCTGCGTGGGCTTCGTTGCCGTGGTGGTCCGTGCCAGGCTCGAAGGGCTCGACGAGAGCCTGATCGACGCCGCCCGCGATCTCGGCGCCTCGCCGCTTCAGGCCGGGTGGCATGTCATGCTGCCGCTGATGCTGCCTGGCGTCCTCGCGGGCGCGTTGCTGGCCTTCACCCTGTCGATGGACGACTTTGTCGTGACCTTCTTCACGGCGGGGCCCGGCCAACCGACACTGCCGCTGCAGATTTACTCGATGATCCGGATCGCGGTCACGCCGGAAGTGAATGCGATCTCGTCCATCCTCATGATGCTGACACTGGCCGTGTCGCTCACGGCCTATCGCGTTTCGCGCGACGTCTGGAGGGCGCAACTATGAGTCATCGTATATGGGCAAAGGTGCGCCATCTGCTGGTGGGCCTGACGCTGACGGGGTGCTTCGGCCTGGCCATGGCCACGGAGGACCTGAACGTATTCACCTGGAACAACGCGCTGTCGCCCGAGACGATCGCCCGGTTCGAGTCCGAATGCGCCTGTCACGTGAACCTGACGTACTTCGGTTCGATGGAGGAAGCGCTGGCCAAGCTCGCGGGCGGCGCGCAAGGGTTCGACGTGATATGTCCGAGCAACTACGGCATTCCGGCGCTGATCCGCCTGGGGCTGCTCCGGCCGCTGGACAAGCACGCCATCCCGAATCTTCGCAATATCGACCCGGCGTTCCTGAACACGCCGCTCGACCCGGGCAACGTCTATTCCCTGCCCTACGATTTCACGATCACGCTGGTCGGCTACAACGCCACACGCCTGCACGCTCTGGGGCTCGATGCGTCGTCATGGTCACTGGTCTTCGACCCGCACATGCTGGAGAAGCTGCGGGGCCGTGTCACCGTGCTGGACGACCCCCGCGAAGTCATCGCGGCCGCGTTGCGCTACAAGGGCCACTCCGGTAACTCGACGGACCCTGCGCAACTGCGCGAAGCCGAGGCGGCCATCCGCGCCGCGCTGCCCTACTGGGCAGCGTTCAACAGCCAGAGCTATATCCGCGAGCTTACGGTCGGCAATATCTGGGTGGTGCTCGGCTATTCGAGCGATGTCTATCAGGCCGGGTTGGACGCGCGCAACACCCATCGGGCTTTCTCGATCACGTCATCGCTGCAGCGCGAGGGCAATGGCATGACCGCCGACAGTTTCGTGGTCACTAAGACGGCGCCGCATCCCGCGCTGGCATACAGGTTCATCAACTTCATGTTGCGCCCTGAAAATGCCGCAGAGATCACTAATGCCATCGGCGCGGGCAATCCGAATGCCGCGGCGCGCGCGTTCATCCGGCCAGACCTGCTGGCCGACCCGGTCATCACGCCGGGCGCCGCGCAGCGGCAGCGGCTCGAACAGTTGAACGACCTCGACAGCGGCACGCGGCGGGCGTGGAATCGCGCGTGGACCGACCTCAAGGTCGGCCACTAGCGATTCCAGCGGGCAAGGATTGGGATAGGGAGTTACGCGGAGGTGGTGCTTTGGCCGGCGGTCACTTCCTCGGCCAGCGGAATGTCCCCACGCACCACCAATACGGGAACGGAAGCGTGGCGCACCAGGGTTTCGGCCACGCTGCCAAGCACGACGCGCTGCAGCCCGCTCTTGCCGTGGGTGCCGATGACCACCAGGTCAGGCTTGCTGTCCTGGATGTCATGGATCAGCCGGTTCGCGACATCGCCGAGCGTGGACTTGTCGTCGAGCAGCCGCTCGGTGAACTTGATGCCGGCGCGCTCGGCGTGGTGCCGGGCCTTGACGAGCAGCGCATTGCCGGCCGCCACGCGATGCTGGTGCTCCTCCTCCAGTTCACCGCCATGCGCGCGCACCCTAAGGAAACCGTAGTCGATGACATGGATGATCTCGAGATTTGAACCGGTGGCGCGGGCCAGCCGGACGGCTTCGTCCAGCGCGCGGGACGAGCAGTGGCTATCGTCGATCGGGACCATGATGTTGCGATACATGTGGGGCTCCTTTTGGAATGGCAGTCCCCGCCGGGATGGCGGAGATTCTCACACGTCACTCTAAGCGGGGAGGTTGTTGTTGCTTTGATGTAGCGCAAACTCGCTCCAGTCTTAAATCTAGCCGACTCCGGGAACCTGCGCTTGCGGCACTGCGAGCACCCGGCCAGCCACATCGACCGGATATTCGGGCCCGTGCTACAGTCCGCCGGGTATCAGACGCCACATTCAGACGCCCCAAGACTCCGCCCGCCATGCCAGAGCGCCCCGCCCCTTCCGCTGCCAAGCCGTCGTCGATGAACGTCAAGACGGCGCTGCGCGTCATCGAAATCATCGAAACGTTCGCACGCGAGCGCCGGCCGTTGTCGCTATCGGAACTGGCCCGCCTGCTGGCCGTGCCGGCGTCGAGCTGTCTGGCGCTGATTCGCACGCTGACCTCGCTGGGCTATCTCTACGAAACGGCGCGCCGCCAAGGCTACTACCCCACCGGCCGCCTGCTGGCGATGGCGCAGCAGATTGCTCGCCACGATCCCGTGCTGGATCGCGTGCATGGCACGATGAGCGAGTTGCGTGACGCCACCGGCGAAACCATCGTCATCGGCAAACTGCATGAAGGGCAGGAGGTGGTGTATCTGGATGTGCTCGAATCACCACATGCAATTCGATACATCGCCACGGCCGGCGAGCGCCGCGAGCTTCATGCCAATTCGATCGGCAAGGCCCTGCTGGCGGCGATGGACGAGGCCGAACGCGCGACGCTGCTCGCGCAACTGCCCTTCCAGGCGTTCACCTCGCGCACGCTGACCACGCCCGCCGCGCTGGAAGCGGATCTGCTGCAGGCGCGCGAACGCGGCGCCTACGTGAACCTGAGCGAGTCGATGCCTGACGTGGGGGCGCTGGCATGGCCGGTGCGGCTGTCCGGCGAGTGCTACGCGATTTCGATTGCGGGTCCGGTCTATCGGATCGAGCCGCACCTCGACCGCTATGCGCCGATGCTGCGAGCCGCCTGCGCGTCGCTGGAAAAGACCTGAGCGGAATCAGTCGGCCGCGTCGCGTTCGCGCAGCCGCCAACCGGTGGCATCCGGCAAACCCAGTCCATCCACGGGCGCGGAAGCCGCCAACGCCAGCACGGCGTCATCGCGCCGCCAGGTCACCGCATTGGCCTGGGATATCGGCGCCGGCAGCGCCTCCACCACGTGTCCCATCATGGTCTGGAACAGGTTGCCACCGTGGCACTTGATCCACGCTTCCTTCAGGGTCCAGAGCTGAAAAAACGCCACGAGACGCGCATCGGCATCGCTCTCGCGCAACAGTTCAGGTAGCGCGGCACGCTCGGCCTCCGTCGTGGTGGCTTCGATCAGCGTGTCCAGATGCTTGCGCGGCTGCAGGTGCTCGATGTCGATGCCAACCGGCACATCGGCCACCGCGCAGGCCAGGTGATCACCGGAATGGGCAATCGACACGAATACCGGCACGCCCACCGCGCCGCTCGTATGTATCGCCAGCGGCGGCGAATCCTCCGCGGCCGACAGCGCCCACTCGGACGCATCGCCGCCGAATGTCACCGCCAGCAGCCGGCGCGCCAGCCACCGGCCGGCGGCGAACTGCTCCGCCCGCGCCTCGGCCCGCATCGTCGCCAGCCGCCCCAGTTCTTCCTGCGACATCCAACGGCTCACGGGCGGCGCCATTGCCGCGAAGGCCATCACAGATCCGGTACGCAGTGCGAGCGGCATGTCAGTGGAAGGGTTCGAATGCGTCGAAAAGGATCAAGAAAGCCGAAAGGGTCAGGAACGATTCAGTCGTTCCAGCGGCGCAAGACCAGCGACGTATTGATGCCGCCGAACGCGAAATTGTTGCTCATCACGTACTCGGTGTCGATAGCACGCCCCTCGCCCACGATGTAGTCGAGCTGCGCGCAGCGGGGATCGGGGTTCTCCAGATTGATCGTCGGCGCGAACCAGCCATCGCGCATCATCTCGATCGTCATCCACGCCTCGAGCGCACCGCACGCGCCCAGCGTATGCCCGACGTAGCTCTTGAGCGAACTGATTGGCATTCGCGCGCCAAACACGGCGTGCGTGGCCTGTGATTCGGCGATGTCACCCTGATCCGTGGCCGTGCCATGCGCATTCACGTAGCCGATTCGATCCGGCGAGACGCCGGCATCGTCCAGCGCCATTCGCATGGCCAGGGCCATCGTGCCGGCATCTGCCTGGGTCACATGCACGCCATCGCTGTTGGTGCCATAGCCGACGATCTCGGCCAGGATCGGGGCGCCACGCTGGCGCGCGTGCTCCAGTTCTTCCAGTACCAGCGTGCAGGCGCCCTCGCCCAGCACCAGGCCATCGCGCGCGGCATCGAACGGTCGTGGCGTCGCCGTGGGCGCCTCGTTGCGCGTGCTGGTGGCGAAAAGCGTATCGAAGACGGCCGCCTCCGTGGCGTCAAGCTCTTCGGCGCCGCCGGCTACCATCGCCACCTGACGGCCCATGCGGATCGTCTCGTATGCGTAGCCAATACCGTGGCTGCCTGACGTGCAGGCGCTCGACGTGGTCAGGATGCGGCCCTTGATGCCGAAGAACACGCCGATGTTCACGGCGGCCGTATGCGACATCATGCGGATGTACGTGGTGGCATTGACGCCCTCGGTGGTACGGTCGCTCATCATCCGCGCGAAGTCCTGCGCGGCGGACGGCGTGCCAGTCGAGGAACCGTACGCGATCCCCATCTGTCCGCCGGTCACCAGCGGATCTCCGGCCAGCCCGGCCCCGGCCAGTGCCGATTCGGTCGCCAGCACGGCCATCTGCGATACGCGGCCCATGGTCCGCATGAGTTTGCGCGTGTAGTGTGGTGGCAGCGTGAACGGCGGCACCGGCGCCGCGATGTGCGTGTTGAGGCCACGGATTTCGCGCCACTCTGGCATGACAACTATCGCATTGCGACCGGCGGCCAGGCGCTCGCGCACCGTCCCCCAGTCGTTGCCGATCGCGCTGACCGCGCCCGCTCCCGTGACCACCACCCGCTTCATCCGAACATGCCTCCGTTCACCGAAATCACCTGGCGCGTAATGTACCCGGCATCGGGCGAAAGCAGGAACGCCACCGTGGCCGCCACCTCGTCCGGGGTGCCCATGCGGCGGGCGGGAATCATCTTCATCGCTTCCTCGCGCACGTGTTCCTCGATCATTTCCGTGTCGATCAGCCCCGGCGCCACGCAGTTGACCGTGATCTGGCGCTTGGCCAGTTCGATCGCCAGTGCCTTGGTGGCGCCGATCACCCCGGCCTTGGCAGCGCTGTAGTTGGTCTGCCCGCGATTGCCGACGATCCCGGACGCCGACGACAGCGTGACGATCCGGCCCGGCCGCCGCCGCTGCACCATCGGCAGCACCACGGGATTGAGCACGTTGAAAAACGCATCGAGGTTGGTGTGAATCACCTCGTCCCACTCCTCGCCGCTCATGGCCGGAAACGCTGCATCGCGGGCCAGCCCGGCGTTGCAGACCACCCCGTAGTAGCAGCCGTGATGATCGATATCGGCCAGCAATGCGCTGGCCGCGGCCTCGCGTTGCCCGACATCGAAACACAGCACGCGCGCATTGCGGCCGAACGCGCGCACGGCATCGGCCACCGATTCGGCTTCGTTGCGACGCGCGCGGCAGTGGATCACCACGTCATAGCCATCACGCGCAAGACGCAGCGCAATGGCGCGGCCGATGCCGCGCGATGATCCCGTGACGAGCACGGTCTGGGTTGTCATGTCTGCTGCCCCTCGAGGAAGGCCTGCGCGTCCGCAGGCCGATATACCGAAACCGTGGCCCGAGCCACCTCCTGGCCGCCCATGTCCAGCGTGCAGGCGAACAGCGACAGGCCGTCATCGCCCGCCATCTCCAGCCCGACACGAATGGTCAGCACGCTGCCCACCGGAAACGCCGGCACGTCGCTGGCATAGCGGCGCGAGCCCAGCAGGAAACCCGGGCCGGGCTTGCATCCCTTGCCGCGAGCCTGCATGCCCGCCCATGCCGCGATCGTCTGCGCCATGTATTCGATGCCGATCCATGCGGGCATCCCGGCGTCATCGACGAACAACTGCGTCGGCCTGATCGTCGCGCGCGCCACGCACTGGGTGTCATCGGCTGCCAGCAGTTCGTCGATCAGACGCATCGCGCCGCCATGCGGCACCACCTCGCCAACGGGTGGCATCGTCGATATCGGTCCGGGTGTGCGCATCTTTAGCCCTCCCCCATCACCAATACGCAATTGCTACCCCCAAACGCAAACGAATTGCTCATCGCATGGCGCACCGGCCGGCCCAGGGATTCGTCGGCGCCCGCCACATGCAGCGGCGGCATCGCCGGGTCAGCGATGCCATCCCACCAGTGCGGCGGCAGGCGACCCCGGGGGTTGTCCGTCAGCGTCAGGTACAGCAGTGCGGCTTCCACCGCGCCAGCGGCCCCAAGTGTGTGCCCGGTCTGCGACTTGGTGGAACTGACCGGCAAATCGGCGCCGAACAGGTCGGACACCGCGCGCGCTTCCATCACGTCGTTCTGCTCGGTGGCGGTGCCGTGAAGGTTCAGATAGTCGATGTCCGCGGGCTTCAGCCCGGCGCGAGCCAGCGCCTGCTGCATGGCCGTCCGCGCGCCGACACCCGATGGGTCGGGTGCGGACATATGGTGGGCATCCGAAGTCTCGCCCCATCCGGTCAGCCGCACGGGCCCAGCCTCGCGGGACATCAGGAACAAGCCCGCGCCCTCGCCCAGATTGATGCCACGCCGGTTCGCCGACAGCGGATTGCACCGCTCCGCGCTCACCGAATCGAGCGAAAGGAAACCGGAAATCGTAAATGTGCACAGCGTGTCGACACCGCCCGCGATGGCCACGTCGACGATGCCATGCTCGATCAGGCGGGCCGCGGCCGACATGGCCTTGGCGCTGGACGAGCACGCCGTGGAAATCGTGTAGGCAGGCCCGCCAACGCCGAGCCGCCAGGCCAGGTAACGGGCCGGCGAGCCAAGCTCCTGCTGGGCGTAGTGGAACTGCTCGGGCCACGTGCCCTCTTTCGCGTGCGTGCGCACGGCAAGCTCGCCCTCGTAGATGCCGGACGTGCTGGTACCGAGCACGATCGCCACCCGCATCGGGCCCACCCGCGCGATGGCCGCATCCACAGCCGGACGCAAGCCGGCAAGCGTGCGCTCCAGCATGGCGTTGTTGCGGCTGGCCAGTTCCAGCGCGGTGCCCGCCGGAAGGTCGGTGGCCGCCATGGGCTCCGCAACGGTGCCCAGATGCAGCGGGCTACCCGGCGTGTAGCGTTCGGTGACCTCGCCACCAAACGGTCCGTCACTGCGCCACAGCGCAGCACGCACGGCGTCGCTGCCGCTACCGAGCGCGCATATCACGTTCATCGCGTTCAGATAGATCGTCATGGCGTCTTTCCTTCCTCCTGCAACGTGCGAATGGTCAGCCGATAGCCGTCACGCAGCTGCGTGAACAGCGTGGTGGTGGCATCCGGATAGCGCACTTCGGCAACGACCTCGTCGCCGTACCGCAGCACGCGCATGGCCGGCGTGGCATCGACGTGCCAGCCATCTGGCAGCGCCGCCTGAATCGCTTCGACAGGCCAGAGCGACAGTTGCAGGTCGCTCAGGATGCGCTCGGGCATCAGTTCCCGCGGAGCCCACGGGGCCCGCGTCACGTGCAGGTCCCGGCCATCCCAGTCGATACGCGCCAGCACCTGGCCGCCTGCCACGGCGGCCAGCCGCGTATGGGCGGCATCGGCTTCCAGCATCGCGATCATGTCACGTGTCTGCTCGCCCTGCGGCGACGGGAACTGCACTGTGATCTGCTGCTGCAGGTTCAGCGTCCTGCCCAGCGAGGCCGGCGGCAGGCGCAGCAGCGGCACCTCGGCCCGCGTCGGGGCGACGGTGGCGCAGCCCGCCAGCACCGCTAACGCGGCCAAGGCGGCCAGCATCGCGAGCGTCGCCAGCGCGGCGGGCAGCCTCAATCGTCGCAAAATTGCTCCAGCACGCTCAGCCGACGGCGCGACTCCGTCACGAATGGATTGTTCAGATCCCAGGCATAGCCCGCCAGGATCGACGAGATCATGTCGCGAATGTCGGTGGGCGCGTTGGGATGGAAGATAAGCTTCTGGAAGCTGCCTTCGTACCATGCCTCGACAAAGGCACGGAAGCAGTCAACGCCTGCTTTCAGCGGCCTGGCGTACTCGGTTTCCCAGTCAACGGTTTCGCCGGCCAACGCGCGCGCCACGCAGGCGGTGGCGAGGCTGGCCGACTTGAACGCGATCGTCACGCCCGACGAAAACACGGGGTCGAGGAATTCGCCGGCATTGCCAAGCAGTGCGTAGCCATTGCCCCAGAGCGACCGGACGTTGGCCGAATAGCCGACGATCTGGCGGGCCGGCGTGTCCCACTCGGCATCCTTCAGCAGCTTCGCGAGGCCCGGCTCCTCGGCCACGAGTTGCCTGAGGCGAGTCATTTCATCGCCTTCGTACCGGTCGAGGAACGACTTCTCGGCCACCACGCCCTGTGAGCAACGCCCGTTGGAGAACGGGATGGTCCAGTACCAGACATCGACGTGTTCCGGATGCACGCTGACGCGGATCTTGTTGCGATCGAAGCTGCCCCCCGGAATCCTGTCGGCCACGTGCGTGAAGATGGCGGCGCGCACCGGAAAGTTCGACGGCGACTCCAGGTCCAGCAGGCGCGGCAAAACCCGGCCAAAGCCGGAGGCGTCCAGCAGGAAGCGTGATTCCACCTGATACACGTTGCCATCCGGATCGCGCACGGTGACAACCGGCGCAGCACCGCTGACGTCCACCGCTTCCACGACATGGCGAAAGCGCACCTCGGCGCCCTGCTTCTGCGCCTCGCGAATCAGCACATCGTCGAAATGGGCGCGCTGCACCTGGTAGGTGGTGCCCCATCCCGGCGAGAATTTCTCGCGAAAATCGAAATCGGTATAGCGGTCGCCACGCGCGAAGGCCGCCCCGTTCTTGTACTGGAAGCCCGCCTCCACCACGGCCTGCAACATGCCGGCCTCCTCGATGTAAGCCATGCTCTGGGGCAGCAGGCTCTCGCCGATCGAGAAACGCGGGAACGTTTCCTTTTCGATCACCAGCACGCCGATGCCGCGCTTGCGCAGCAATCCGGCCGCCACGGAACCCGCCGGGCCCGCGCCGACGATCAGTACGTCCACTGTCTCTTTCTTCATTGAGATCCTTCCTGACTGATTTGATGCGATGACGTTCCGGGCAGCGGCCTGAACCACGGCGACATCACCCAGACCGCACCCACGCCCGACAGCATCGTCGCCCCGAACGCATGAAGCGCGGGTGTCGACGACAACGCAAGCAGCCCGAACGCCAGCAACGTGCTGGCCGCCCCGAGCACGATGGCGGTCCAGGACACGCCATCGCCCGGGTGTTCGAGCAGGAAAATGCCATAGTCGACGCCCACACCCAGCAGCAGCGCCAGCGCGAGCACCGAGAACAATTGCAGTGGCACGCCGGTCCAGCCCAGCACGGCCACACTGAACGCAGCCGCCAGCAGCGTCGGCACGAGCGCGCGCCAGCCCGAGCGGCCATAACGCCACCAGAGCAGCAGTGCCACGCCCACGGCGCCTGCCAGCAGGAACCAGCTCATCAACACCCGGTAGTGATGGAGCAGGAACGAGATATCGGCCACGCGATCGACCCACTCCGCGCCGGGCACCTGCCGCACCGACGCCGCGATACCGGCAATCGCCGACACGTGGTCGAGGCCGCGCAACAGCATCACGCTGGCAAAGCCATTGCCTTCGCGACCAAGCCACAGGTGCCGCAGCGTTTCCGATACCGGATTCGCCAGCCACGCGGGCAGCGTCAGCACGGCGTCACCAGCACGCGCGGACGGAGCGGGCGGCGCGATCGAGCCGCCCACTGCGCTGGCCACGCGTGCGCGGATCGCCGCCTCCTGCCGATCGGCCAGCGCGGCATCGGCTTGCTGACGGCCGGCGGACGGCACCCAGTCCGAGATCGCAATGAAGCCGGCCAGATCGCCGCGCCGGATCGCATCGGCCAACCCGGCCTTGATCGCTTCCTCGCGCGCGAGCACCTCGTCCGGCGTCGCACCGCGCACGAGGATGAACTGCGCCGGGCTGGGCGTGCCCAACAACTGCCCTGCCGTGCGTTGCGCCTCGATCAGCGCGGGCGGCGAACTCTGCAGTTGCCGGATATCGTCGGCAACGCGCACCTGCCAGATGCCGGTCGCGATGAACAGCATCAGCACGCCAAGCGCCAGCCAGGTACGCCGGTCATTGCGTGCGTATGGCCAGCGCGCCAGGCTATCGGCGAGCCAGGTGGAAAGACGTGTCGGACGCAGGTTGCCCCGATCGAGCAAAGGGAACCAGAACAGCACGGTCAGGAATGCCGTGATCAGGCCAACCGCGGAAAACAACGCCATCTGGCGCAGCCCGGGGAACGGTGCGATGCCAAGCGCGAGATAGGCCACTACGCTCGTAGACAACGCCAGCGCCAGTCCGGGCGCCAGGAAGCGCATCACGGCAGGTGGTGTCGCGCGTGGCATGGCCTGGCGCGTCACAAAATAGTGGATGCCGAAATCCTCGGCCACCCCGACCAGACTGGCGCCGAACACCAGCGTGATCAGGTGGACGCGGTCGAAGACGATCGCCGTGGCGGAGATTGCTGCCGCCGTCCCGATCAGCAGTGACAGCCCCACCAGCACGATGGGCCGCAGCGACCGGAAGGCCAGCCACACCAGCAGCAGCACCGCGGCCAGCGAGCCCCATCCGATCACATTCATTTCCCAGTTGGCCTGCGCGGCCGCGGCTTCGGCGTGCAGCGGGATGCCGGCCGTCACCACGCGCACGCCGTCGTCGCCCTGACGCGCCGCCGCTTCTGCCGCGTGGAGCAGGTCGCCGTAGTCGGTGCTGCCATTGGCCGAAAACGCGGGCTTGGTGATCCGATAGGTCAACAGCACCCAATCCTTGCCTTCGCCGGTCACCGTTGCCAGACCATCGCGCTCATGCACGCGGGTCACCGCCGCGCGAGACAGCCACCAGTTCTGCCACAGCCCGAGCGGGTCGGACGCCCAATCGGTCAGGCGCGGTCCGGTGGAAAACTGGTAGAGCCGCGTCAGCGCCTGCTGCGCGAGCGTATCGGCATCGGTCGTCCGCAGCGCCTCGCGCTGCGCGTCGGTCAGAAGCCCGTCGCGCCACGGCCGGTAGAACGCCAGCGCCGCATCGAAATCGAACGCGGCAATCTTGTCGACGGGCTTCAGCAACGCGCTGCCGCCGGACGTGGCCTGCGAGAAGCGCTGCGCCGCCGCGCGCGTGCGGGCCCAGTCCGAGCCCCCCACCAGCACGACGATCTCGCGCGACACACCGTCGGTCAGCTGACGCAGCACGCGATCGGCCGTGGCGGTGCGCTCGCTGGTCGGCAGCAGCGCCATCACGTCGGTATCGAGCCGCGATGCACGCCAGAACTGCACCTGGTGCGCGATCAGCGCAATCACGAGCAGCAGCCAGCCAATCGCCAGCAGGCGCTCGCGGCGGGACAGCCCGCCCTGCATCGCGGCCCCGTGGGCCAGTTCATTCAAAACGTTGTTCCTCCGAAGGACTGAGTTTTTCCGCTCCGGCGGGGTCGATCATCCTGACGACAGTGCTGTCGCCGCTGGCTTCCTCGAGCCTGACGTCGCGGACGTAGCGGTCTCCGGCCAGATCGATCCGCGTGAACGCGCGGCGCACGCCCGCGTCGGTCGGCGTCAGGGTCAGCGTCCAGCCCGACTTGCCAACGAGCTTGCCGGTCACGTTAAAGCGCGTGGACAGACTGCGCAGGTCGCCGCGCAGGATCGCGATCATCGACTCCCCGACCAGCCGCATGGCGGGCTGGGCATCGGCCTGCATTTCCTGCTGCACCTTGCCGTCCGCGCCCCGCATCACCAGCTTCTCGGGCGTGACCAGCAGGCTCGACGCGAACGGCTCACGCGTGGCCCACACTACGCCCCGGCCTCGCGCCATCACGAAGTCGCCCCGGGAGATCAACGGGTTACTGAAGCCGGCCAGCCTCCGCGTCTGCTCGAACTGACCATGGATGACCGGCGCATCGGACAACCGCGCCGACACGGCCGCGGAAAGGTCCTCGGCGTGCGCCGGTACCACGCTCATCACCGCCAGCGTCACCAGCGCAAGCATCGCCTGCAGAGCACGGCGGCGCATCATGGCTCGACTCCAAGCCGCTGCAGCAGCACGGGCGGACTGACGTACTGCATCTCCTGCGTGGCCAGATCCACCGCCACCTGGATGGTGTATCCCTTGGTCAGCCGCGCGCCGGACAGCGCGTCGCGCATCTCGTAGTCGATTCGGAGCCGGTTCTCCCATTCCACGAACGTGGCACGCACGATCACGGGCTGGCCATATCGCAGCGGGCGAATGTACTTGACGCGCACGTCGACGATCGGCCAGGCATAGCCCGATGCCGACATCTGCGGATAGTCGTAGTCGATCTGCTGTAGCAACGCGCAGCGTGCCAGCTCGAAGTAACGGAGATAGTTGCCGTGCCAGACCACGTTCATCGGATCGAGGTCGTGGAACGCCGGCGTCAGCGTGATCTCATGACTCAGGATTCTTGGCATCGCGCTCCTGTGCGGGCTGCTGCATGTCACGGCGGCCGATGCTGATCGGATCGTCCGCCCAGAAATCATAGAAGTTGAACCAGTCGTACGGCGAACGCGCCACGAGGTCCTCCAGCCAGCGGGCGTAGGTCGCCGCCAGCGCCTGCAGACGTGCCTCGCGTGTGGCGCGCGGCAGCGTCACGGCGTGTTCCAGCTCGGTGAAGCGGATCAGGTGCCCGCGCCCTTCCCGCACACAGCCCATCGCGTACAACGGGCATTTCAGCAGGCTCGCCAGCACATAGGGCCCTACCGGGAAGCGTGCGGGCTGACCGAGGAATGGCACCCGCACAGCCCGGCCACCGTGCGCGGGCGCGCGATCGCCAGCAATCGCCACGAATTCGCCTGCCTCCACGCGGGCGGACAGTTCGAGCGCCGTGGCCGGAGAGATATCGTCGATCTGGTAGAGCTGCAGCATCGAGTCCGGGTCCAACCGCGCCAGGATGCGATTGAAGCGCTCGGCATGGGCGCTGTGGACCAGCACGGTCAGCCGCAGCCCGTTCAACCGGTTGGCCATCGCCCGGCAAAGCTCCAGACAGCCAACGTGAGCCGTCATGATGATGCCGCCCCGCCCGCTCGCGATCTGCCGGAGCAGCACGTCGCCGCCTTCCTTGGAAACATGCTCGAAGCGATACCGTCCGCCAATGGCCAGCAGCTTGTCGAGCATCGTGTCGCCGAACGAAAACAGATGCCGCAGCGACTGGCGCCACGTAGGCTGTGTGCCCATGGCGCCTGTTGCCGCCTCGACGCGCGCGAGATATTCCATCGACGACCGGCGCGCCAGCGGATACGCCAGCCAGAAGTAGACGACCACGGGGTACATCACCACGCGGAACAGCAGCCGGCCAAACGCGCGGTAGAGGCCGTAGAGCAACCAGATGCCCCAGACGCAGGTGGCTTCGCCGATGGCGCTCCAGTGCGGCGTGCGGCGGCGCGGCGTAGCGCCCGGAGTTTCGGGGTGCAAGGTGCTCATGCGGGGCGCACCTTGCGCCACAGCAGACGCGGCATTCGCCACAACATGCCAAAGAACAGGCGGGTCAGCATCCCTGTCATCAGCAGGTTGTCCTGGATAAGACGGAAATGCGAGACGCCATCGCTGGGATACGTCACCCGTGTCGGAACGTTGACGACCGACACGCCGCGCCAGTACAGGCGCACGATCACCTCGGTGTCGAACTCCATGTGGTGGCCGAGCCGCACGTCCTGCATGAGCGCTGTCACCGCGTCGAGCGGATAAACCCGCAAGCCGCACATCGAGTCGCGGATCTCGAACGAGAGCGTGTTGATCCACACCAGGATGTGCGTGAGATACCGGAAATAGAAGCGGTGGCGCGGCACCGTCTGGTCATACACCGGGCAGCCCGCGATGACCGCCGTCGGGTTCTCGCGTGCCAGCGTGAAGAAACACGCGATGTCGTCGGCATTGTGCTGCCCGTCGGCATCGATCTGCAGCGCGTGCGTATAGCCGAGCTTCGCTGCCTCCTGGAAGCCGGCCATCATCGCCGCGCCCTTGCCCCGGTTTTGCGGCAGGCGGATCAGGATCACGCGCTCCCCATGGGCATCGGCAAGGTCGCGCAGCACCTGGCTGCACGCCGGGCCGCTGCCGTCATCGACCAGCAGGCAAGGCCACGGATGCCTCAGGATGGCCTCGACCATGGCTCCGATGGCATGTTCGTGGTCAAAGACCGGAACCAGCACGATGGGACGAAAAACGGCGGTCATGAAACAGCGGGGTGAAAAACGATCTTGCCGCTCGCGTGCGAGCCGGCATCGGAGGTTAGTCGAAAGGCCAGCGTGCATGACGCCGGCTGCCAGTCGAGCGCCATGCGCACCGCTGCGCCGGGACGCATCACAGCCTGGAATTTGAGCACATCCAGCCTGGCAAAACGTTGACGTGGCGGGACCGCCAGACGTTGCGGCGCCAGCGCCATGACCCAGTCGACCTGAGCGACGCCGGGCACGATCGGCGCGCCCGGAAAGTGGCCATCGAAGATCGCGAGGTCTTCGGCGATGTCCAGCTCGGCCGTGGCCGACGTATCGTCGGCCTCCACCCAGCGCGCCACCGGAATACTGTGGCGCAGCAGTTCGCGCAGCATCGCCTCGGTGGTCTTGCCCTGCGCGTTGCACGGCAACGCCTGCGGGAACGCCCAGCGCCGCGGCAACGCCAGCCGGTCAACACCGTCGGCCAGCGCACGGCGCAGCGCGGCAATCAGCGCATGACGGCCCTTGCCGTCGAGCATCGACTGGCCGGCCTCCTGCAGCACGATGGCCGCGCCCACGCGCGTGCCGATAGCGGTCTCGATCAGCAACGCGCGGGCTTCGCGCACCAGCGGCGACGCCAGCAACTGCTGCTCGATCGCGCTCAGCGACACCCGTTTTTCCTCGATCTTGACGATGCGGTCCGCCCGACCAGCCAGCGCGAATCCGCCATCTCCAGTCGGCAGCACCCGGTCGGCACATACCTGCCAGTCATCGTCAGCGAGGTGGGCCGAGCGCACCGCGAGGAACCCCTCCTGCAGCCGCCACGCCACACCGGGCAGCGGCGTCCAGTGGTCGTCCCCTGCCGCGCGCTGACGCCACGCGATGCCACCGGTCTCGGAACTTCCAAATACTTCGATCGGCGAGACACCGATATGGCGCAGTACATCCGACGCCCCCTCGGGCGGCAACGGGCCACCAGACGAAAACACCGCCCGCACCACGCCACGCGTGGCGGCCCAGTCCAGCGCTTCCGGCATCCGCTTCAGATGCGCCGGGCTGCTGACCAGGACCACCGGTGTCCGGTCTTCGGCACAGGCCGCGACCAGCTCCTCATGGAACGCCATGCGTGCCACCGGCATCGGCCGGCCCACCGCCAGCGGCCACAGGATCGTGAACAGCAGGCCGTAGATATGTTGATGCGAAACCGTAGTCAGCAGACGGCTTTCTCGCGGCATCGTCGGTCCAAACGCCTGTTCGAGCGCATGGACCTCTGCCTCTAGCTGCGCCAGCCGCTTGGGCGCTGCCTCCGGCGCACCGGTGGAGCCGGACGTGAACAACGTGATCCAGGTTTCGCGCGCGTCCAGGCGGGGCCATTGCAGCGGAGACTCCGTGGCCGACGGTTGCAGGCCCTGCGGAAGATCGCCGGCCATGCCATCGACCTGCTCGCGCAGCGCGGCAAGCGTATCGGGCCTCGCATCGCCGGGCAGCAACACATGCTTGCCCGCGTGCCAGGCACCGAAGAGCGCGGCGGCAAACTCGGCCGGGCTGTCGACGAACAACGCCCAGCGCGTGCCAGGCGCCGCCAGGAACGCGTGTCGCCATGCCGTTGCCCGTGCGACCAAGGCGCGAGCATCGTCTCGGGCAGCCAGCGCCGCCATCGTTGCACTGACGCCGTTCAGACGGTCATCCATGATGGCCCTCCGCATGACGGCGCTTCACGCGCTGACGCACCAGCCACTCCACCGCGAACATCGCGCCGATCAATCCGTAGGCAATGCCGCCGTTGTAGATCGCCCAGGCACGGTCGCTACCGGCCAGGGCCGTGATCGCGGCAATCGTGCCGTTGACGACAAAGAACACGCACCAAGCCTGTGTGACCCGGCGCGTATAGGCCACGCCGCTCGGCGGCAAATCCGGCTCGCGCAGGCGCGCAAGGCGCTCGATCAGCGTGGGAGGATGGCGCAGGCTCCAGCCAAAGACGGCGAGCATGGCCACGTTGACAAGGACGGGGTAGAGCTTCAGCGGCAGTTCATGATCCGAGGCCAGCACCGCAATTGCCAGCGCGGCCGCCAGCAGCGCCGTGACGCGCCAGCCGGTCTGGCGGCTGGTGGCGGCGCGCAGCAGCGCGAGCGCGACCAGCGCCAGCGCCATCACGCGCGGCGAGTAGTGCTGCAAGCCGAAGTAGATCACGAGCGGGTAAGCCATCGTCAGCAGCCCCAGCCCCCATTTGCGCCATGCCATGTGCTTGTCAGGCGGTGGCCGGCGAGTCGATCAGCGATGCCAGGGTCCGCACCACGTCGCCCACCGTCTTCACCGATTTGAACTGCTCCGCCCGGATCGGACGGCTCATCAGCGGCTTCATTTTCACCAGCAGGTCCACGGCGTCGATGCTGTCGATATCGAGATCGTCATACAGGCGCGCATCGAGCGTGATGCGGGCGGGGTCGATCTCGAACATCTGTTCGAGCACCCCGGCCACGCGTGCGAAGATTTCGTCGTGCGTCATGCTTGTGGCTCCGTGTTCCCCGATTCAAACCATCCAGACCATGATCCGCGCGTCAGGCGGTGGCCTGGCCGCGCTGCGACGCAATATAGGCGGCCAGCGTGGCGACGCTGGCAAACCGGGCGCGGACTTCCTCCTTCTCGCCCTTCATGGTGACGCCATAGCGCTTCTGCAGCGCCAGACCGAGCTCCAGCGCGTCGATGGAATCGAGCCCCAGCCCTTCCACGAAGAGCGGCGCGTCGGTCTCGATATCTTCCGCCTTGATATCTTCCAGAGACAGCGAGGTAATAATGAGTTCCTTGATTTCCTGCTCAAGCGACTTCACGGCGGATCTCCCGAGAAAAATAGTCAGATAGTGAATGATTCAACCGGCGTACGGCCTTTACGGGCTCCAGGCCTTGCGGCACCCACTGGGCGACGCTGACATCGGCATGAACGTCGATGACAAAGCGCGGCCGCCGCCGTGGGACGTGGTACCACTTCTCGCCTTTAGTCAGCGTAGGCGGTACGCAGCGGATCACCACCGGTGTCAGCGCAATATCACCGCGCACGGCCACGTTGGCCGCGCCGCGCTGCAATTGCAGCGGCGCGCCGGGCCGCGTGCGGGTGCCTTCCGGAAAGATGATCAGGCTGCTGCCGCCGCGGAGTGATGCGATGCAGTCGTCGACCATCGCCACACCACCGCTGTCGTTGCGTACCCAGCCGGTGGCCTGCACGGCCCCCCGCGTGAACGGATTCCGCGCCAGCGCCCCCTTCACGACGCAGTTCGCGTCGGGTGTCAGCGCCAGCAGGAAGACCGCATCGATCAGCGACGGGTGATTGGCCACGATCAACAGGCCGGGCCGGCGCAGCCGTTCTGCATTGCGAATTTCGTAGTCCAGCACACCCAGGGTGCGCATCAGCCACAGGAATCCCCAAAGCGTGGAATGAATCACGCGGCGACAGGCCCGCTGCGCCCTGGCGCGTGCCCAGAGCATCAGCGATAGCAGCGGGAATACCAGAACGCCCAGCACCAGGCCCCCGATGCCGAAGATCGCGAAGCAGAATGCCGTGGCGATAACGCGCCATGCGCGGCCGAGCCGGTCAACCATGGCGACTCCACTTCCAGATCGCATGATCCGCGCGATGCACCAGTTGCGACTTGCCGGCCCCTGCGTCATTGGACAGGACGAAATGCAATACCTCCAGGCCGTGTGGCAGCAGCGGCTGGCCCTGACCGTCCACGGGGCCGTTCCCCGACTTGTCGGTCACCGCGGTCGCGGGATCGGCCAACTCGAGCCGCCACACTGGCGCGCCGGCACGCGGCAAGCCCACGCGCCACGCCCATCCATACAGGCACTGCGGTTCGTCGGCATACGTCAGGTACGGCTCGGGAAGCGGTGTGTCATAGCAGACCAGCAGGACCTCGTCGGCACCGTCGGCCAGCAAGCTGCAGGCCTCGACGATGGCGGCCTCTACGGTGTCCTTCCCACCGGACAACGCCTGGATATTGGATGCCGCGCTCCGGTCAATGGAAAACATCGCCCCAATCGCGTTGTGCACGGACAGACCGAACGCCGTGGGCGACAGCGGTTCGCCGGCGGCAAGCTCGCTCAGCATCGAAAAAGCGCGGCGCGAATCCCCGTGACGCGAAGCGAAGACGGCCGGCATTACGCCTGCGTCATTGGCGGCGATCTCGTAGGCGGGATGTAGCGCGGCACGTCCTGTGGCATTGACACGGCGACGCAACATCGGCGCCATCGCGGCAAGCGCAGGCAGATCAGCACCTTCCGGCAGCCATGGGGCTCGGCTCCATGCCAGCCAGTCGGCGTGTGTCTGCAACGCCGGCGCACATGCCGCCCATGCGCGGATCTCGAATTCAAGTGTCATGCCTTGCGCGTGGGAGGATTGTGACCCGGTCCGCCACCAGATTCTGATAGGTTGGATATCTGGTCGGCGGCGCATTCTCTCATGCTCCTGCGCGCACTGGCTGTGCCAGAAAAGTAACGGAATCTCGGAAATGTAACAGGGCGGATGCAGCACTTTTTTGCCGCTCCGCCCTGTTGACTTGCCGTGGCCGCCGTAGCGGCCGTCGCGGTACTTAGCGCGCCGGCAGGATTTTACCTGTTACCTCGCCGAAGCCGACGCGATACCCCTCGCCCTGACACCAGCCCGTCATGGTCACGGTATCGCCATCCTCGAGGAAACCGCGCTTCGCGCCATCGGCCAAGGTGACGGGTTCCGCACCATTGCGCGTGGTTTCCAGCAGGCTGCCGCACGAATCCGACGTAGTGCCGCTGATCGTGCCGGAGCCCATCAGGTCGCCAATGCGCACATTGCAGCCCGATACCGTGTGGTGGGCCAGTTGCTGCGCCATGGTCCAGTACATCGCCTTGAAGTTGGTGCGGCACACCGTGCTGGCTGCCGTGGCGCCGGCTGGTTGCAGCGCCACTTCCAGGTCGATGTCGTAGGCGTTTTGCCCTTGCTGCTGCAGATACGGCAACGGCTCCGGCGATTGCGCCGGGTTTTCGCGGCGGAACGGCTCCAGCGCGTCCATCGTCACCACCCACGGCGAAATTGAGGTGCCGAAGGACTTGCTGTTGAACGGACCGAGCGGCACGTACTCCCACTGCTGGATATCGCGGGCGCTCCAGTCGTTGAGGATCACCAGACCGAACATATGGGCCGGGGCATCGCCCGTGCTCACCGGCTCGCCGAGGTTCGAGGGCTTGCCGACGATAAAGGCCATCTCAAGCTCGTAATCGAGCTTGCGGCAGGGGCTGAAGATCGGGCGCGCCTCGTTCGGCAGCTTGATCTGGCCATTGGGACGATGCAGCGCGGTGCCGCTGACGACCACCGAACTCGCACGACCGTTATAGCCGATCGGGATTTCGAGCCAGTTCGGCAGCAGCGCGTTGTCGGGGTCGCGAAACATGCGGCCAACGTTGGTGGCGTGTTCGCGCGACGAATAGAAGTCCGTATAGCCGGGAATATCTACCGGCAAGTGCAGCGTGGCGGCCGACATCGGCACGAGTGCCTTGTCGCGCAGCGCTCCATTGCCAGAGAGCCGCTGGTCATCGGCGGACAGCAACGCGGTCAGGCGCGCGCGCACGTCGGTCCAGACCGGCTTGCCCAGCGCGATAAAGCGATTGAGGCTCGACGCTGCAAACGCGCCCTTGGCCGCCGTCGGCATCAGGCCGGCATCGTCCAGCGCAGCCAGATCGACGATCTGGTTGCCGATCGCCACGCCTACACGCGCCGCGCCGCCCGTGGTCGAAAAGATGCCATACGGCAGGTTCTGCAGCGGGAAATGGGTCTGGCCGTCGTTCGCGGAATCGACCCAGCTAGTCTTGGGGGCAGTCATTATCTTGTTACTCCTATTGGTGCGAGAGTCGCGTCAGATCAACGCACGTTCGGGTTGAAATGCTTCTTCAGGCCTTGCCAGCAGGTGTAGTAATCGTGCTGGAGCAGCGCCGACTCGGCAGCGTGCCGCGTCGGACGGATCACGCCCGGGGTTTCGAACATGAATGCCATCGTGTCCGTGATGTGGTGCGGCTTGCTGGTGTCAGAGGCGGACGCACGCTCGAAGGTCTCCGCATCAGGGCCGTGACCGCTCATGCAGTTGTGCAGGCTCGCTCCGCCCGGCACAAAGCCTTCGGCCTTGGCGTCGTACTCGCCCGCGATCAAACCCATGAATTCGCTGGCGATATTGCGGTGGAACCAGGGCGGACGGAACGTGTCTTCCGCGGCCAGCCAGCGCGGGCCGAAGATCACGAAGTCGATCGTGTCCACGCCTGGTGTATCCGACGGCGATTGCAGCACCAGGAAGATCGACGGGTCCGGATGGTCGTAGCTGATCGAGCCGATCGTGTTGAAGAGACGCAGATCGTACTTGTACGGCACATAGTTGCCGTGCCACGCCACCACATCGAGCGGCGAGTGGCCAATGTCGGCACGCCACAGATTGCCCTGGAAACGGGCGACCAGTTCGAAATCGCCTTCGCGATCCTCGTAGCTGGCGACCGGCGTCAGGAAATCACGCGGATTGGCCAGCCCGTTGGAGCCGATCACGCCGAGGTCGGGCAGCTTGAACATCGCGCCGTAGTTCTCGCAGATATAGCCACGCGCGGCGCCGTCGGGCAGTTCCACACGGAAACGCACGCCGCGCGGGATCACTACGATCTCCTGCGGCTCCACGGCCAAGCGCCCCATCTCGGTGATGATCAGCAGACGGCCCTCTTGCGGCACGATCAGCATCTCGCCATCGGCGTTGTAGAAGAAGCGGTCCCGCATCGACGCGTTGGCCAGATACAGATGGATCCCGCACCCGGACAGCGCTTCCGGACCGCCGTTACCAGCCATCGTGACGATGCCATCGACGAAGTCGGTGGGAACGGTCGGCATGGCCGGCGCACTCCAGCGCATCTGATTGGGCGACGGCGCCACTTCGTCGAACCGGCTCAGCCAACGATCTTGCTCGATCAGCGTGAACGGCTTGTGCATGGCTGCCGGGCGAATGCGATACAGCCACGAACGGCGATTGTGGGCGCGCGGCGCGGTGAACGCGGTGCCCGACAGCTGTTCGGCATACAGGCCATACGGCGCGCGCTGCGGCGAGTTGCGTCCTACCGGCAATGCGCCGGGCAACGCCTCCGTGGCGAACTCGTTGGCAAAACCGGACATGTACTGCGCCACGGCCGTGTCAGCCACATTGAGTTGGGTCTGGGTCATGAAGTCTTCCTCTCACTTTGCTCGTACCTGCGACGCGGCGAGCATCCTGGGCGGCAAGGAGACCGGCTGCTGGCGACCGCCAGGCCCGTCTTATGACGATGTCTCCGCCTTTTCTTCGATTTACGTATTGTGAAATCGATTTACCAAATCGTAATCATCGTCTTGCGCAATGTCAAACCACAATTACGATAGGCGACAGCGCGCGAGCAAACGCGCAGATGCACGGATGTGCTGCGAAAGCAGGACGGACAGGGAGGAAAGTCTTTCGGAAAGGGGCTGCCAGTCACGCCGGAGAATCGGCGAGGCAGAATGCCGGCTGCATGGACGACAGCGGCGATGGCTGCGCCCAGGCCAGCCAGGAGGAAAGGGGCATCGCGCCCGAATGCAGGGGCGACTGGACCTCGGCACGGCGAACGAACATTCGCCGTGCCGAGAAATCCGGAGCCCTACCGGGCTCAGACGGGCTTGTGACCTTCGGGCGTCGAGCCCGAACCGAACCCGCCAGGGGCCGGCGCGGAAGGCGCGGCGGTTGCCGGGCCCGCCATCGATGCGGCTGTTACGCCGCCATTGCGGCTGGCAATGAATGCGTTCACGTCTGCCGCAAGATGCTGCGGAGCAAGTACGACCTCGAGGCCCAGTGCCTCACAGGCCGCGAGGAACGTGGACATACGCGGATCGGCTTGTCCCGATTCCGCCCGTAGATAAGCTTCCCGGGATATCCCGGCCTTACGGGCGACGTCCTCCTGCTTGAGCTTGCGCGCTCGACGCAACGCCCGCAGTTGCCGGAACGGTTCGCTAGCGCCTCTTGGCACGGCTGTACTGTTCATGTCGGTCTCCAGTCACCAGTGAAAAAAAAGTGCGCGGACGTGCATTCGAGTATAGAGCACGTAAAGCGTTCCGTAAGGTCTTCTGGAACACTTTTGCAGATTTCCTATGATGGCTCGCTCCGTTCTTCCAGACTCTCATCCAAAAGACGGATAGAGCACAACTTCCTCCTCCCGCCACACACATAACGGGACCGCCTGTTTTGCGTTGACGTCACATCAGTATCGTCAATGTGTGGCACAAGGCAAGTTGACAAACCGACCGGTCGTGCTATTCTCAAACCCATGCAAAAAGGCCAACTCACTCGCACCGCCATCATCGAGCAGGCATTCCGATCCGCGACGCAGGTCGGGTTCGAACAGTTGTCGCTCGCGGCCCTGGCGGCGGACACGAACATGTCCAAGAGCGGGCTATACGCGCACTTCAAATCAAAGGAGGCGCTGCAGGAAGCCGTGCTCGAACACGCGATGGAGCGATTTGGCGAGATCGTGATCAACCCTGCCATGCGGCAGCGCCGTGGCGCGCCTCGATTGCTGGCGCTGTTCGATGGCTACCTGGCATGGCTGGGCGGCACGGTTGTGGAGGGCCGATGTATTTTCATGGCCCTCTCCCAGGAATACGCAAATCGCCCCGGAGTCATACGCGACAAGGTTGTGCAGGCATTCAAGGATTGGCACAGCACGATCGTGCGCGTGATTGGCGATGCAGTGGATGAAGGTGTATTGCGCGCCGATACCGACGCGCACCAGTTTGCGTTCGAAATGGAAGGCATCGGCATGTCCTTCCAGTCGTCATTCAAGCTGATGGGCCGCGCCAGTGCCGAAACGATGGCACGGCGCGCCTTTGCAAGACTGGTCAATGACCTGAAAGAGAATCGCGCCGAACCGCTCGTTGCGGCACGCTAAGACGGAAATAGCAGCGTTCGAGCATCCGCACGATAAGTATCGGTGACGGCAGCGCGGTGTATCCAACGGCATTTTTGCCACTTTTTCTTGCCCAAAAAATAGCACGACTGGTCGGTCGTGACGTACAAAAAACTTCAGGATTCACTGGGTCTTACTGCCGGCCTGACCGGTTGAAGCATCCGCAGGAGGAGTTTGTCGTGTCGCAAGTGCTGTCATCGTCAACCCAAACCCGCCCCGCCCGTGCATCCGCACCCGGCGAGACGGCCTCCAATCGCCGACGCGCCGGCGCCACACTTTCCCGTTTGGCCGGTGCGATAAGTCATGCCAGCCGACGTCTGAGCTGGCAGGCCGGCAGCCTGCTTTTCCCCGAGGCGACTTCCCGGGCGCTGGAGCACCTGTGGTTCAGCCCGCCGCGTGCGCGATCCACGCCCGACGGTCTGCGCTTGCTCGACACCGCCCGCACAGAATGGGCACTGGTCACCGGCCAGGGCGCCAGCCGGCGCGTGCGCGTCTATCGCTGGGGCAGCAAGGGACCCGTGATTCTGCTTGCGCACGGCTGGGGCGGCGAAGCCGGCCAGTGGCACGCCGTGGTCAGCGGCTTGCTCGCGGCAGGCATGCGGGTGGTGGCATTCGATGCGCTATCGCATGGCGCCTCGGACGCAGGCGCGCGCGGGCAGGATCAAAGCTCGATCATCGAGATGGCCCGATCGCTTCTGGCCGTTGCCTGGCACGTCGGCCCGGTCCATGCGGTGGTGGCCCACTCGATGGGCGGCGCGGCCACGGCCCACGCAATCCGCGAAGGCTTGCCCGTGCGCGGCGTGGTCATGCTCGGTTCTCCCGCCGACATGCACACCGCCTGCTCCACCCTCGCGTGGCAACTTGGCGTGGCGCCACACGTGCAGACCCGCATGGAGCGTCGCAGTGAACAGTGGCTGGGCACGCAGTGGTCCACGTTCAACGTACCCGACGTGGGACGCACGCGCCCGGTACCACCCGCGCTGGTGATTCATGATCGCGAGGACAAGGAAGTCCGCTGGGAAGACGGTGCGGCAATCGCCGGCGCGTGGCCAGCCGCGCGGCTGGTAACAACCCAGGGCCTCGGGCATCGCCGCATCCTGCGTGACGCTACCGTGATTGGCCATATTTCCGGCTTCGTGAACGATCTGCAGGCGATACCGCCCGTGCATCGGATGACAAGCGCGCGGACGTCACCGGTCACCACCATCTAATCTCGTCCCGACTGCAAGCCAAGTAAAAGGGGCGGGCCTCGCGAGAGGCCCGCCCCTTCATATTGGTATCGCGCGCTGCTTGGCAGTTAATTGCACATATACCGCTATCAGAAGCCGGAGAGCACCAGCTTGCCGATCGTTCGCCCGCCTTCCAGCAGCGCATGGGCGCGACGCAGATTGGCTGCATTGATGGTGCCGAGGTTGTCGCCCACCGTAGTCCGCAGTTTGCCGGCATCGATCAACCGCGCCACCTCGTTCAGCAGCCGATGCTGCGCGATCATGTCCGGCGTCTGGAACATCGCCCGCGTGAACATTAATTCCCAGACAAAGCCGGCGCTCTTGTTCTTGAGCGCCGAAATGGCCAGTGGGCCGGTATTCTCCACGATCGTGCAGATCGTTCCCTGCGGGGCGATAGCCTCGGCCATGGCGTTGAAATGGCGATCGGTGTCGTTGAAGCAGAGGACGAAGTCCACATGCGCGAAACCCAGCGCGCGCAGTTGGGCCGGGATGTCGCCGTGATGATCAATCGTATGGTCGGCCCCAAGGCCGCGGCACCAGGCTTCGGATTCCGGCCTGGACGCTGTGGCAATCACCGTCAAGCCAGCCAGAACCTTGGCAAGCTGAATGCCGATCGACCCTACGCCACCCGCACCACCGATAATCAGCACCGACTTGCCGGCATCCTCGCCCTTCGGCGAGATACGCAGGCGATCGAACATCGCTTCCCAGGCCGTGATGGCCGTCAGCGGCAGCGCTGCCGCTTGTGGGAAATCGAGCGAAGCCGGCTTGTGGCCGACGATCCGCTCGTCTACCAGGTGGTACTCGCTATTCGCGCCGGGGCGCGTAATGCTGCCGGCGTAGAACACGGGATCGCCTACCTTGAACAGCGTGACATCCGCGCCGACAGCCACGACGGTGCCAGCGGCGTCCCAGCCCAGCACGCGCGGCGCATCCTCGACCTTGTCTTTCGGCGCCCGGACCTTGGTGTCCACGGGATTCACCGCGATCGCCTCCACCTTGACCAGCAGGTCATGGCCGCTGGCCTCGGGCTGGGCGATCTCGACATCGACGAGCGACTGCGGATCGCTGATGGGCAGGTAACGGGTCAGACCAATGGCTTTCATGGCGGCATCCTTTTAAGGGAGAGATAAGCGGATGCTAGTCGCAAACGATCCCGATGATTAGCCGGAAGATCCCGCAATCACTTTCCTGCATGTCGGGAAAATAGAACGACAAAAAAGCCCGCGCGAGGCGGGCCAAGGTTTTACAGCGCACTCACTCAGGTCAGGTCCTCCGGAACAGGACGGTATCCCATCGGCGTGCCAGCACTATCCTGGACGAATCTCCTTGCATGGGCTTCGCGCATCGGCTTGAGCACGAAGATCGCCATCAGGGCCGATACCGCTGCCATACCGGACGCCAGCATGAACACCGCGTACCAGTCGCCTGTTGCCGCCGTGATAACACTGGAGAACGGCACAAGCAGTGCGGCGGTGCCTTTCGCTGTGTAGAGCATCCCCGCATTGGTCGCCGCGAACTTCGGCCCGAAGGTATCACCGCATGTCGCCGGGAACAGGCTGTAGATCTCGCCCCAGGCGAAGAACACGATGCCGGTCAGGATTACGAATGCCGTTGGGTTCTGCCCGTACTTGGCCAGCAGCAGGATGCCAACGGCTTCGACCGCGAACGCCAGGAACATGGTGTTCTCGCGACCAATGTTGTCGGAAATCCAGCCGAAGAACGGACGTGTCAGACCATTTAGCACGCGGTCGATGGTCAGCGCGAAGGTCAACGCCGGCAGGGTCAGGCCAAGGATGGAGACTGGCGAGTCGTGCAGGCCGAAGTCCTTGGCGATGGGCCCAAGCTGCGCCGTTGCCATCAGTCCGCCTGCCGCCATCATCACGAACATGGCGTACATGACCCAGAAAATCGGCGACGACAGCACCTGGCGTGGCGTGGCGTTGTAGGTGGCCGCTGCCTTCAGCGTGCTCTTCACGTCCGAGAGGATCTTGGCCGACGGCGGATAGAGCAACATGCCGAGCAACACCACGACGATCCCCTGCCCGAGCCCAAACCACAGGAACGTAGCCTCGTAGCCGCTGGACTTGATCATGTTGGCAATTGGCACCACGGTCGCGGCCGAACCTGCACCGAAACCCGCGGCCGTCAGTCCCGCCGCCAGCCCTCGACGATTCGGGAACCACTTGAGGGCATTGCCCACGCAGGTCCCGTAGACCGCCCCGGCCCCGACGCCACCCACCGCTGCCGCGAAGTACAGCATCGGCAACGATGAGGCCACCGAGTTCAACGCCCAGGCCACCGCGCAAAGCAGGCCACCACCAATGACCACCGGGCGTGGCCCGTACTTGTCGACCAGATACCCTTCGATGGGTACCAGCCAGGTCTCCGTGACCACGAAGATCGTGAATGCCACCTGGATCGCGGTGCGACCCCAGTGGTACTTCTCGTCAATCGGATTGACGAACAGCGTCCAGCCGTACTGCATGTTGGCGATCATCGCCATGCAGATCACACCGAATACGAGCTGCGTCCATGGCGATGCAAACCATGACGTCGGCGCGCTTCCGTTCTGCTGAGGTTCCATGGTGTCTCCTTCTGGCAACCGTGGTCGCCGTTGTGGATGGGCATCTGCGGAGATGCCTCTGGTCTATCGCGTCGCTTCACCCTGCTGATCTCGAACAGCTGAGCCGTTCTAGTGCTATACGGTATGTGATATATCAACAGTGTCAAGGCAATTTGGATGCCTGCCTGACCTATCGTGCAGACATTCTTGACGACGGTTTTCGAGGGGCTGGATCAATGGTGCGCAAGGTGCATCAAACGCACTGCCCTGCCCCGGCAAGCCTCATTCCGGATCAAGGACTTAGGTACGGATCCGGCATCAATGCCCAACCGGAAAAAGCCGGCGCGAAATGTTGCGGCGCACGTCGTGAATCGACCGCCCTAGGGAAAGTCCCAAGCGGCGAATCAGACAGGCAACGGATGAGTGGCGGGTGGTTCAGAACACCACCGCATGAACCCGAAAGGGCATCGGGACTATCGGAGACCGCCTCGACAGGCTTGCGTGGAACCGTCTGCGCGAAACGAAGGGAAAAACAAGGAAGGAACGGCCGTGGTGAAACTGCTCGGTACTGCTGGACATCAGGAGTTGCCGGCCGTCACAAGGCTCCTGCTGGTAAAACTCGCCTGGGAGTATCAGGCGTGCGCGAATTGCGGCTGCACCGATGTGGAGGTGCTCGGCGTTGCGCGGCCCGCACCGTCAATTTCCTGCGTGGACCCGAGTCCGGCGAAACGACCATGGTCTTGCGCCGTGGCCAGCAGGCGCATCGGCAGGCGCGTTGCCAGCAGGTAGGTCACGGCGACACCCGTCGCGATCAAACCGAGGGCGATGGCGGAAAGCAGTACGGCGTTCATGAAAACTCCTAAGTGAGATAGATCAAGGAGTCCTCAGTATATGCTGCACTGCGGCGTCTGTAAATATTTTGTATGTGATATATCAATAGACGCGTCGCTCTAAAAGCAACAACGCACCCCATAGGGTGCGTTGCGCATCTCAAATTGAACGTCCGTTGCATCAAAAGTTGATCGGAATACGCCTGCGGCAGTGCCGCACGTGAATTCGATTCAATGCCCTACCCCACTTTCTTCAGCAGCCCCTGATTGGCGTAATCGCCACGCTCATATTCCTGGGCACGCAGGTTGTCCCACACCGCCGCCGCATTTGGCTTGAGCGACCGGGCCTTGCGGCGCACGAGCATGACGTTCGAGGTCACCTGCGGACGCAACGGGCGCAGCACTGCCGAGGGCGCAATGCCAGCGGCCTGCGCCCGCGATGGCACCACACCGATCCCCAGCCCCATCGCCACCATGCCGAAGACCGCGGCAAAGTGGCCCAGTACCTGCAATGAGCCCGGTCGTACGCGATAGGCGGCCAGCGCGCGCTCCACCGCGGGCTGGATGCCGGAACTCTGATCGAGCGTCAGCACCGACGCATCGCCCAGTTCGCCCCACCCCAGTGATTCACGCGCGGCCAGAGGGTGCCCCGCCGGCAGCACGGCCTGGAAAGGATCCACGCACAGGGGTTCACAGTAAAGATCGTCGCAAGGCGCTGGATTGCTGGCGATGCCGAAATCGACCTCTCCGCTACGCACACGCTGCAGCACGCATTCATGCGAGCAGTCGCGCAGCGTGATGCCGATGCCGGGCCATGCCTTGCGGCAGCCAGCCACCCACATCGGCAACGTCATCGATGACAACACCGGATCGGTGGCGATCTGCACCGTGCCTTCACACGGTTTGCCGGTGCCGTGGCTATCGCGCAGTGTCTGTTCGACTTCCTCGACCAGATGGCAGATCCGTTGCGACAGCATCTCGCCCGCATCGGTCAACTCCACCTGGCGCGTGGTGCGATCGAACAGCCGCTGGTCGATCTCCTCTTCCAGTTCGCGCACGCTTCGGCTGATGGCCGACTGTGTCAGCCCAAGCTCGGCCGCAGCACGTGTGAAGCTCTTTTGGCGAGCCACCGCAGCGAAAGCCTTCAACTGGGGAAGCGATACATTCATGCTGCCGCTCCTTTCCGCATTCGCCGGACCGGTTATTCACCCTTGCCGGTCGAGAACCCGGCCATGTATGTCGCGTGATCGCTGACGGGCTGCGCCATCGCGTGGCCGGTGATGAAGCGGCGACGCATCGGCTGCAACACGAACTTGGCAGAAAGCCCCGCTGCCACGGTCATCACGGCCGCCACTGTGAACACCAGGTTCCAGCCACCGTGGTGGGACAGCACGGACGCCAGCGGCACCAGCAGCGCGGCGGTACCCTTCGCCGTGTAGAGCGTGCCGGCGTTGGCCGCGGCGAACTTGCTGCCAAACGTATCGGCGCAGAGGGCGGGGAAGATCGAGAAGATCTCGCCCCAGAACAGGAAGGTCAGCGCGGCGAAGAGCATGAACCAGTAGGGGTCATGGCCCAGTTCGAGCAGCCCGATCAGCGACAGCCCTTCACCAATGAAGATCACGAACATCGTGTTCTCGCGGCCGATGCGGTCGGAGATAAAGCCGCACAGAGGACGCGTGAGCCCGTTGCAAAGGTTGTCGATCGACAGCGTCATCGTCAGCAGCGGCAGTGTCATGCCAAGCATCGTGACCGGCATCGAGGCAAACCCGAAGTCCTTTGCAATCGGCCCAAGCTGCGCGGTAGCCATGATGCCGCCCGCGGCCACCGCCACGAACGAGGCATAGATCACCCAGAAAACCGGCGTGCGCACCATCTGGCCCGGCGTGAACTCAACCGGGTTGGTCAGGATGGCCTTGTTCGCCACCACGCCCTTGGGCGGCTGCGGCTTTACCAGCAGCAGCGCCATCGCGAAGATCAGCACACCCTGCAGGATGCCGAACGTGAAGAAGGCATGCTCATAGCCGGACTTCTGGATCATGTTGGCGATGGGAATCACCGTCAGCGCCGAGCCTGCGCCGAAGCCCGCAGCGGTCAGTCCTGCCGCCAGGCCGCGCTTGTCCGGGAACCACTTCAGCGCATTGCCGACGCACGTGCCATAGACACCGCCCGCGCCAATCCCCGCGATCACGGCAGCCGTGTACAGCATCGGCAGGGTCGTGGCGTAAGAGTTCATCACCCACGCCAGTCCGGCACAGATCGCGCCGCCGGCCACCACGGGGCGGGGCCCGAACTTGTCGACGAGCCAGCCTTCCAGCGGCACGAGCCAGGTTTCGGTGACGATGAAAATGGAAAACGCAACCTGGATCGCCGATTCGCCCCAGTGGTGCCGGGCGTTCATGGGGGTGACGAACAATGTCCAGCCATACTGGAGGTTGGCCACCAGCCCCATGCAGATCACGCCGATGAAGAGCTGGAACCAGCGGTTGCGAAGCAGCCCGCCATTGAAATTGCCCACGGCGGAGCCTGCCGCGTTGGTGTGCGCCATGTCGTGTCTCCTTGCATTAGTGTCTTTCGCGCTCTGGTGGCGCGACTGCTGGGCTGGCCTTGTGGACGCCCGACTTTTTCACTACTGAATGAGCGCGCCTGACATTGCGGCACGTTGCATCTGTGGATTGATGCTACTTCAAACTTAGATCAGCACAGCATAAAGTTTTTTATTATGATCATTGACGATCATTTATAGATTGCAGGATATCGTGCGATGAAGAACGCGACGCTTCGCCAGCTGAAAGTGTTCGAAACGGTGGCCCGCCATCTGAGCTTCTCACGTGCGGCGGAGGAGCTTCATCTCACGCAACCTGCTGTTTCCACACAGGTTCGACAGCTCGAACTCCATGTCGGCCTGCCCCTCTTCGAGCAGCTTGGCAAACGCATCTACCTGACGCCGGCCGGCACCGAGATGCTGCATTACAGCCGATGCATCATCCAGCAGTTCCGCGAGGCCGAAGACGCGATGGCGCAGCTTAAGGGTATATCCGGGGGGCGCCTCAACGTCGCCGTCATCAGTGCCGGTGACTACTTCTTTCCCCGCCTGCTGGCCGAGTTCATGAACCGGCATGAATCGGTCACGCTCAATCTTGCTGTGCACAATCGCGAAGAACTGCTGCATCAGCTAGCCGGCAACCTGACCGATCTGGCGGTAATGGTTCGCCCGCCGGAAGGCATGGATACCATCGCCGAAGCATTCGCCCCCCACCCTTACGTGATCGTCGCCGCGCCGAACCATCCGCTGGTGGGCCAGCGCAATATTCCGCTGTCTGACCTGGCCGAGGAAGCATTCGTCTCGCGCGAGAAAGGCTCGGACACCTGGAACTCGATGCAGGAAGGCTTCGCGGGGCGCTTGTCTAACCTGCGCATCGCGATGGAGATCAAGAGCACCGAGACCATCAAGCAGGCGGTGATCGCGAACATGGGCATCGCCTTCCTGTCAGCCCACACGGTGGGGCTGGAACTTCAGGCCGGCAAGCTGGCTGTGCTCGACATTCAGGGCTTCCCGGTAATGCTCAACTGGTACGTGGTGCACCGCAAGAACAAGCGCCTGCCACCCGTGGCCCTGGCATTCAAGCATTTCCTCATGGAAGAAGGCGCCACGCTGATCCAGCAGATCACTGGCGTGGAGGGGCTGATTCGCCCGCGCGCCATCCATAAATGATTGCTTATGATTTTGCGATGAAACTTTAATTATCGTAAATCGATCGTCCCATCTAAGCTGCAGGCATCAAACCGGCATCAAGCCGCCCCACCAGCCATGCAAGGAGACGATCATGAACCAACTCCAGCCCGCCGCACCGATTACCGCCCCGGCAGCCAGCGAGACGAGCCAGCCTGATCGCGAAATGCAGCTCGCCGCGTACAACGCCGCGTTCGCCGAACTCGGGCTGCGCTTCCGCTGGGACATGCAGATGTTCGACTGGCTCTGCGGCATTGAATGCGAGAAGACCCGCGTCGCGCGCTATATCGAAGACTTCCACGCGCACCTGCTGAAGGCCTACGAAGCATCGTTCCTGAGCGAACTCATCTTCGACAAGAAGAGCGAGTACATGCGGGCGATGGCAGGCGCCGGCGTCAACTGATCACGTCAGCGGACTGCTCACGCATTCCAAGCAGGGAATCCATCCACGCAAAGGGGCGTGGATCGTAGCCCGTCAATGGAGGCAGAATGTCCCCCTTCTCGAACTCGCGCCTGGAGCCCGCAATGCTGGCAGCACCTCTGACGCACCACAGTCCGCGTTGCGGACACTGCTCGCCCGTGCTCGCCTCAGTACCGAGTGGCAGCGGCTTCTGCTCCGGCGCAGAGGTCGTCGTTTGCGCGGTCTTTGCTGAAGTGGTCAGCGGCAGGCCGGTGGCCGGGTCGAGATTTTTGGCCTGGCTCAGGCGATTGATGAGTTCGTCCGATGGCTTGTCGGGCGGGACCGCGGCATCCTGTTCCTTCTGCCACTGGAAGGTGCCGTCCCAGGGCGGCAGCTTCGCAGGGGGCAGTGGCACGATCTGATCGATGTCTGGCACTTTGGGATTGCGGCCGTCGTTGCGTGTCAGGAACCGCCAGATCAGCTTGTAGCGCCGCGACCGTTCGAGATCTTGGGAAAGGGAGAGGTAATGCAGTTCCTCAGCTGGCGGTGGCCCCTTAAAGGAACCCGCAAGAAAGAACGCCGACATGCTATCCCCAACTTGCACTCCCTTCTGAAAGGCCTCTAACGCTTCCGCATAATTGGATCGATTCTTGAGAACAAATCCCAATGTACTCGCTGCCTCTCCATGTCGTTGATCGGCGGCACACTTGTACATTTGCCTTGCGATATCGGGGGCCTTGTTCCACGGCTCCAGCAAGCCCCCTACGTAGAACTGTGCATCGGCGTTGCCCAGATCGGCAGCTTTGCGGAAATAACGCAGCGCCATCTCCTTGTCCTGTTTGAGTCCATATCCCAGTACGCGTCCAGCATGTTGTGTCCCATAACATATCCAACCGCCTTGTTCGGGACCTCGTAATCGACCAACACCATTTTCTGGTGATGCGTCGGCGCGGCAAGGCCCATGGCCGCCCCTCCGGCAGCCTTGTTGCCCGCGCCGCGCTGCTTGTCCGCACCGAACAGGCTGGTCCTGAAGGCAATCTCCAGCCGGCTCGGCAAATCGAAGTCCCGCGTCATGAACTCGACATTCTTCAGCGCCGCCACTTGCCAGGCCGAGGGGATGTGCCCGGCAATGACCGATGGGTCCATGACCACATTGCGAAACGTCAGCTTTCTCGGCTCCTTTTGCGACACGGACCAGTACCACCAGCGATCGAAGTCCTCGGCATGCCTGCTCGGGTGCGGTCTTGGCCTCATGTGAGCGGCGGGCCGGTGTGGCATGTTTGGCTCGGGGCCGAATCTGTTGTTGATTTCCGGTAGGCCGAGCACCTTCCCACCCCAACACAGCAAGCGCACCTTAACGCCGCGCTTGCCTACGTCCTCCAGCAATTCGCCAATGCACTTTGTTCCCTGGCCGCCTGCGCCACGCTTGAAGAACATGGACGGCTGGAAACCCCAGCAGATGATGTCCACGCTTTTCTCGGCACGGAAGATCGCGTCGTAGATGTCGCGAAATGCCGTCTCGCCGTTCACCAGCGGCTTGAAGGTGGCGGGCGCTGGGTTGTATTCGGTGCGCTGGACGAACCACGGCAGCGTGATCGTTGCACTGCGCGTGCATGACAAGGCAATAGGTACGGTAATGAACGGTTGTGTCATGCTTCCGATTCCGGATGGAACGTCGCGTGGTAAGCCCGCCGATGGGCTGCCCGGTCGGCTGCAGCAGCATCGCTGCCTTGCGCTGCCTCGTGAAAATGAATGCCAGCGTGATCGAACCGGGGCTGCGAGGAGCCAACATCTAGCGACGATATGCGCTCCCGAGCATCGAACGCTACCCGCAAACTGTGGTGCCGGGAATGCGATTCCGGCGTCAGTTGAGTGCAAAGCAAGGTCTCGCGCAGAATCAGAGAAATGCGATATCGCCGCCAATTGGTTTCCACTACCCTGCCCGCCGGATCGCAATCGCGAGCCGCGTGCCCGACGGGTTCGTTCGCGTGTTACCACTGCCGTTGGGAATTCGAAACCAACTATCGGGAACTGAAGCAAGCCATGCTCGGGGCCGAACTGGCTTTGCGTGTCCACCAGCGTAAGTGCATGCTTCAGGAAAACTTTGGGGGGCACTGATTGCGTAGAAACGGGGGCATCTGAAAATGGCCAAGGCTGCGCTGGAGGACCGCATCGAGCCCACGGACCCGAGCTTTGTTCTGGCCTTGCGCCTGATACAGAGCGAACTGATCTGGACAGCCAGCATGGCTCAGGCAAGCTGCCGGCCTATCCGCAGCGCATGCGCGTCAAACTTCAGTTGGCGATCATCCAAAAGCGACGGGGCATAAATGCCTCCGTGTGGTCAAAGCCCTGCCTAAGCGCTACAACGTCCGGCTCTTCAGACAGACCCTTAGCGGAACGGCATTACCCCGCGCGGGGCCGTTTGCCGTTCTTCGGCTATCCCTTCACGTGATTGACCAGAGCGCCGATCCCGGCGATCGACACCTCGACCACCGCGCCGTCCTTCATCGATCCGACGCCGAGCGACGTACCGCAGGCAATCACGTCGCCGGGCATCAGCGTCAGATCCTGTGAGATCCGGCTGACCTGTTCTTCGGGCGAGAAGACCATGTCGGCGAGCGGATAGTTCTGCCGCTCCACGCCATCGAGCCGCGTTACGACGCTGGCTGCGCGCCAGTCGAAGCCGGTGACGATGCCCGGCCCCAGGCAGCCGAACGTGTCGTAACCCTTGGCCCGTGTCCACTGCGGGAAGTTCGGGTCTTCGGTGATCAATTCGGCCGCGGTGACATCGTTGACCACCGTGTAGCCGAAGATGTGCGAGCCCGCCTCCGACACGCCCACATTGCGGCATTTGCGGCCGATAACGATCCCAAGCTCGCCTTCATAGACAATCTTGCCGCGATAGCTGGCGGGCCGCTCGATGGCGTCGCCTGGCCCGGCCAGCGAACTGGCCGGCTTCATCAGGAACAGCGGATGCAGCGGCACTGGCTTCTCGAGCTTGCGCGCCAGCGCGTGGAAGTTGTTCCATAGCGCGACGATCTTCCCCGGCTCGCACGGCGCCAGCAGGTGCAGTTCGTCGCGGGGCAGCACGGCGCCGGTGGGCTTCGAGCCGATGTAGCCGGGGCCATCGTGGACGATGACGCGATCGCCATCGACGAGGCCAAAGCCAGTGTCTCCGCGTGGGCTGCGGAAGCGAATCCAGGTTTGCTGCATGGGGGCTCCTTATGAAAAAAGAAGAAGCCCTCGACGTGGGCTGTCATGTCGAGGGCCTTGGCAATGGAAGCGCTGGCCCTCTTCCCCTCTCACGCCGGCGCGAGAGGGGAAGAGGCAGCCGTACGAACAACCGAACGCGTCAGATCTTGCCCGCCCCTCGCGCCCACTTGTACTTTGCGCCGAGCACCGCCACCGGAATCTCCGTCGAGTACGCATAGGCCGGCACGCCGTGTTCGTACAGGTATTCCGCGGCCTCCTCGACCTGCACGTCACCGGCCAGAGACGCGACGATCGGCTTCTCGATGCCCTTCGCGCGCATTTCCTCCTTCACCTCGACCACGAGCTTGGCAAAGACCATCGGCGGCGTGATGATCGTGTGCCAGTAGCCCAGGATGATCGCGTGGATACGCGGATCTTCCAGGCCGAGCTTGATCGTGTTCTTGTACGTGCAGGGCGGCTCGCCGCCGGTGATGTCGACCGGGTTGCCGGCCGCGCCGAACGGCGGGATGAACTTGCGGAACGCCGCGTCGAGGTCATCGGGCATCGTCATCAACGACAGTCCGTTGTCCACGCACGCATCGGACAGCAGCACGCCCGAGCCACCCGCGCCGGTGATGATGACCACGTTCTCGCCCGTCGGCGTCGGCAGCTTCGGAATGCCGCGCGCGAACTCGAGCAGGTCGCGCAGCGAGCGGGCGCGGATCACGCCTGCTTGCTTGAAGACGTCCTCGTAGATCTTGTCATTACCTGCCAGCGCGCCCGTATGCGAGCTTGCGGCACGCGCGCCAAGGCTGGTGCGGCCTGCCTTCAGCACCACCACCGGCTTCTTCTTCGAGACGCGACGAGCCACTTCGGCGAACGACCGGCCATCCTTCAGGTCCTCGCAATGCTGGGCGATGATCTCGGTGTTGTCGTCCTGCTCGAAGAACGTGAGCAGATCGTCCTCGTCGATATCGGACTTGTTGCCGAGCCCGACAATCGCGGACACCCCCATCTTGGCCGAGCGCGAGAACCCAATGATCGCCATGCCAATACCACCCGACTGCGACGACAGCGCGGCCTTGCCCTTGACGTCGTATGGCGTGCAGAACGTCGCGCACAGGTTCTTCGGTGTGTAGTAGAAGCCGTAGATGTTCGGCCCCATCAGCCGGATATTGTGTTTGCGGGCGATGGCGACGATCTCGTCCTGGCCCTCCACATTGCCGGTCTCGGCGAATCCGGACGGAATCAGCACCGCACCCGGAATACCCTTCTTGCCGACTTCCTCCAATGCCTGCGCGACGAACTTGGCCGGAATGGCGAAAACCGCCACATCGACATCGCCCGGCACGTCGAGCACGCTCTTGTAGGCCGTCATGCCCATGATCTCGTCGGCCTTCGGGTGGATCGGGTAGATCTTGCCCTGATAGCCGCCATTGATCAGGTTCTTCATGACCGAGTTGCCAATCTTGCCGTCCTCGGCCGATGCACCGATCACCGCCACCGTGTCGGGCCGCATGATCCGGTTCATCTGCCGCACGATCTCTTCCTGGCTCGGGCGGTATTTCTCCGGCTGCGGCGAGTCGTCGATCACGATGCGCACGTCGGCGGCAATCGCGCCGTCCTTGCTGGCGAACACCGGATTCAGGTCAAGCTCGGAGATCTCGGGGAAATCGCTCACGAGTTCGGACACGCGCTGGATCATCCCGGCCAGCGCCTCGCGATTGGCCGGGTCCGCGCCGCGCACGCCCTTGAGCACGTCCGCCGCGGCGATGCCATCGAGCATCGACAGCGCATCGTCATAGGTTGCCGGCGCCATGCGGAACGTCACGTCCTTGAGCACCTCCACCAGCACGCCGCCCAGGCCGAATGCCACCAGCTTGCCGAAGGACGGGTCGGTCACCGCGCCGATAATCACCTCCTGCCCGCCGCCGATCATCTGCTGGACCTGCACGCCAACTATCTGCGCGTTCGCGTTGTACTTCTTCGCGTTCTCGACGATCGTCAGATAGCCGCGCTCCACGTCGGCGGCCGAGTTCACCCCCACCAGCACACCACCGGCTTCGGTCTTGTGCAGGATGTCCGGCGATACGATCTTGAGCACCACCGGGTATCCCATCTTGCTGGCCAGTTCCACGGCGCCCGTGGGCGACCTGGCGACGCCCTCCCCCGGCACAGAGATGCCATAGGCATCGCAAACCAGCTTGCCTTCGGGGGCGGTCAGCGCATTGCGGCCTTCCTTCTTGGCGATTGCGAGAATCTTGCGTACAGCATCCTTGTCATGTGCCATGTCAGGTCTCCATCTGTTCAGGCATGAATGAGGGGCAGGCGAAAAACGCGGCCCGAATGGGCTGCGCAAGGCGAAAGCAGGCCCACCCGCCACGCATTGGAGATGCGGGCGGCCTGCGGACTTCGCCGGGATCGGTTGAGAGAGTGTGCGTTGAGGGTGTGGGGGCTACACTGCGCCGGCGGCCTTGAGCGCGACGATCTGCGACGGCGTGCGGCCGAGCCACTCGAGGATCTCTTCGGTATGCTCGCCAAGCAACGGCGAGCGCTCGACTTCCACCGGCGATTCTGACAGCGAGATCGGGCAGCCGAGTTGCACGTACCTGCCACGCTCCGGATGGTCGAGTTCGACCATATAGCCGCGCTCGTAGAGCGATCGGTCCTCGATCAGGTCCTTCATCGACAGGATCGGGCCGCACGGCACGTCGACGTCATTGAGCGCCGCCATCACCTCGAACTTGCTCTTGGTCCGCGTCCATTTCTCGACGATCGAGAAGCACTCGGCCAGGCACTTGAGGCGTGCCTCCGGCGTGGCGAACTGCGGATGCGTGATCAGATCCTCGCGGCCGCACAGGCGCATCAGCGGCTCCCAGCCCTGCGGCTGGATGATGACGTAGACGAAGTCGTTGGCGCCGCCGGGCGAGCAGCGCAGCGCCGCACCCGGCTGTCCGCCACCCGACGCATTGCCGGCGCGCGGCACGTAGTCCTGGAAATCGTCGTTCGGATACTCCTTGAGCGGCCCGGCCGACAACCGTTGCTGATCGCGCAGCTTCACGCGGCACAGGTTCAGCACCGAGTCCTGCATGGCGACTTCCACCCGCTGCCCGCGCCCGCTCTGCTCACGGTGCAGCAACGCGGCCAGGATGCCGACCACGCAATGCACACCCGTGCCCGAATCGCCGATCTGCGCGCCGGTCACCGTCGGCACGCCGTCTTCGTTGCCAGTCGTGCTGGCCGAGCCGCCCATGCACTGCGCCACGTTCTCGTAAGCCTTGCAATCGGCGTACGGGCCGGGGCCGAAGCCCTTGATCGACGCGTAGATCAGGCGCGGATTCAGCGACTGCAGGCGATCCCAGTCGAACCCGGCGCGATCCAGCACGCCCGGCCCGAAGTTCTCCACCAGCACGTCGCAGCGCTGCACCAGGTCTTCGAGCAGCGCCTTGCCCTCCGGCGTCTTCATGTTCAAGGTCAGGCTGCGCTTGTTCGAGTTCAGCATCGTGAAGTAGAGGCTGTCCGCGTTCGGAACATCGCGCAGCTGGCTACGCGTGATGTCGCCGCGACCAGGCAGTTCCACCTTGATGACATCGGCACCCAGCCAGGCCATCAGCTGGGTGGCCGACGGGCCAGCCTGCACATGCGTCATGTCCAGAATGCGGATCCCTTCCAGTGCCTTGTTGTTCATGGCGTTGTCTCCTTGAGGATTCTCTTGAGGCAATGTCGTGCTGGCGACCGGCCTTTACTTGTACATGGTCTGGTTCTTGGTGCCCGGCGCGTACTCGCGCGGGTCCACCCAGATGTTGATGACGGCGGACTTGCCGGTCTTCGCGATCGACTCGCGGCCGCGCTGCAGCGCACCTGCAATCTGGCCCGGCTCGCGCACCTCCTCGCCATATCCGCCCAGCATTTCGGCGAACTTGGAGAACGGCACGTCGGACAGCAGGTTGCCGACATTGCCACGGTCGTCGCCGTACTTGGCAAGCTGGCCGTAGCGGATCTGGTTCATCGCCGAGTTATTGCCGATCACGGCCAGGTACGGCACGCCGAAGCGGTTGGCCGTTTCCATGTCGAACGCGGTCATGCCGAACGATCCGTCGCCGTAGTAGCAAAGGACTTCCTTGCCCGGATTGGCCACGCCTGCTGCGATCGCAAAGCCGGTACCGACACCGAGCGACCCGAGCGCGCCCGGGTCCATCCACTGGCCCGGACGGCGCGGACGCACCGCCTGCGCGGAAATCGTGACCACGTCGCCACCGTCGCCGATATAGATCGTGTTGTCGGCCAGGAACTCGTTGAGTTCGTAGGCCACGCGATACGGGTGAATCGGCTTGTTCTCCGACTTGAACAGCGGCATCAGCTTTTCCGTGGCAACGGCTTCGGCTTCCGTCAACTGACCCATCCACTTCTTGCGCGCCAGGCGCTTATCGTTCTTGATCCGCCCACTGGCCGCCTGCAGCACCGCGCCAAGAATCGCGCCCGGATCGCCCACCAGGCCCAGATCGATCTCGCGGTTCTTGCCCACCGTGCGGTAGTCCATGTCGATCTGCACCAGCGTGATCTCCTTGCTGATGCGCTTGCCATAGCCCATGCGGAAGTCGAAAGGCGTGCCGACGATCACCAGCACATCGGCATTGGCGAATGCCTGCGAACGGGTGCGGTCGAAGTGATGCGGATCGCCCGGAGGCAGCAGGCCACGTGCGGCGCCGTTGAAATAGCCGGGGATATCGAGACCGCGCAGCAGGTCGACGGCTTCCTCATGCCCGCGCGCGGTCCAGACCTGCTGGCCATAGAGAATTGCCGGACGTTCGGCGTTGACGAGGATGTCGGCCAGTTTTTCGATGTCGCGCGGATCGCCGATCGACTTCGTCGAGGCGCGATAGTGGCCCGGGCGCGGGATCACGGCACGCGATACATCGACTTCACGATCCAGCACATCGCGCGGGATTTCCAGATAGGCCGGCCCCGGCGCGCCGTTGAAGCACTCGCGGGCAGCCATCGAGATCATGTCGGCCACGCGCTCGGTGCTGGGGATGGTGGCCGCAAACTTCGTGATCGGCGCCATCATGTCCACGTGCGGCAGATCCTGCAGCGATCCCATCTTGTGCTGGGACAGCGCACCTTGGCCGCCGATATGGATGATCGGGCTTTCCGAACGGAACGCGGTGGCCACGCCCGTGACGGCGTTCGTGCAGCCAGGGCCTGCCGTAGTCACAACGCAGCCCAGCTTGCCGGTCTGGCGCGCGTAACCATCTGCTGCGTGCGCGGCCACCTGCTCGTGGCGCACGTCGATGATGCGAATGCCTTCATCCACGCAGCCGTCGTAGATGTCGATGATGTGCCCGCCGCACAGCGTGAAGATCGTATCCACCCCCTCGTTCTTGAGGGCGCGAGCCACCAGATGGCCGCCGGATATGACGCCCGCGTCGCGGGACTTTTGCTTCAGCGTGTCTTCAGCCGTGGTGGTCTCGGGCCGGGTGGATACGACAGCGGACATGTCTTTGTCTCCTCGTTTGGACTGGATCGTCGGATCGCAGATCGTTGCGCTTCGGAAAGCAGCCGATCTTGATGACATACGGTATGTGATATACCACCAAACAACAAGAACAAAATGCTGGCCGCTGCCGACTTTCAACGACGCACCGCAGCAAGCTGGGCCACTCTCTTTGGCGTTAACCCGCAAAAAATGCCGATTTCCGATCAATGACAAGGCATTGATGCGATCGTCTTCTGAAGACTGGCGGTCACCCGGACAGCCTCCTCCACCTGCCCTGAGCATCAAATCCAGCTTGATTTTCTTTTTGATATATCACATACCATATTTCACGCCGTGCAAAACCGGACAGGCGGGCCCCGACCTGCGGCCACGGTGACAGACAAGCGAGGAGACACGTGAACATTCACGAATATCAGGCCAAGGAGCTGCTACGGCGCTACGACGTCGCCGTGCCAAACGGCTGCGTGGCATTTACCCCCGAAGAGGCTGCGCAGGCCGCACGCAAGCTGGGCGGCCCCATCTGGGTAGTGAAGTCGCAGATCCACGCCGGTGGACGCGGCGCGGGCCGGTTTGCCGGCGATCCATCCGGCAAGGGCGGCGTGCGCGTGGTGAAGTCCATCGACGAGGTGCAGGCAAACGCCTCGCAGATGCTGGGCGCCACGCTGGTGACCAAGCAGACCGGGCCGGCCGGGCGCGAAGTACGGCGGCTATATATCGAGGAAGGCTGCGACATCGCGCGCGAGCTCTATCTCGGCATGCTGATCGACCGCGCCACATCACGCATCACCGTCATGGCATCCACGGAAGGCGGCATGGAAATCGAGGAGGTTGCCGCACATACCCCGGAGAAGATCCTGAAAGTGGCGATCGATCCCGCCAGTGGTATCCAGCCGTTCCATGCCCGGCGCCTGGCATACGGGCTAGGTCTGTCCGGCAAGCAGGTAGCGGCGGCCACGCACTTCATCCTGTCTGCCTATCGCGCATTTACGGAACTCGATGCCTCGATTGTCGAGATCAATCCGCTTGTGGTCACGGGCAGCGGCGACGTGATCGCGCTCGATGCCAAGTTCAATTTCGACGACAACGCCCTTTTCCGGCATCCCGATATCGAAGCGATGCGCGACGAAAGCGAGGAGGATCCGGCCGAAACCGAAGCGGCCAGGCACGCGCTGAACTACGTGCGGCTCGACGGCAACATCGGCTGCATGGTCAATGGCGCGGGGCTGGCGATGGCCACGATGGACATCATCAAGCTTTACGGCGGCGAGCCGGCCAACTTTCTCGACGTAGGCGGTGGCGCCACCAAGGAGCGCGTGACGGCGGCGTTCCGGCTCATCCTGGCCGACCCCAAGGTGGAAGGCATCCTGGTCAACATCTTCGGCGGCATCATGCGCTGCGATGTCATTGCCGAAGGCGTGATCGCCGCAGCGCGCGATGTCGATCTGACGGTGCAGCTGGTGGTGCGCCTGGAAGGCACCAATGTCGAACTGGGCAAGACCATCCTGCGCGATTCGGGACTGCCGATCCTATCGGCCAATCATCTCGCCGACGCGGCGGAGAAAGTCGTGGCCGCAGTCCGGGCCCATCAGAAGAAAGGAGGCAAGTGAAATGGCCGTGCTAATCGACCAACATACGCGCGTGATCTGCCAGGGTTTCACGGGCGCCCAAGGCACCTTCCACTCGGAGCAGGCATTGGCCTATGGCACGAAGATGGTTGGCGGCGTCACGCCCGGCAAGGGCGGAGAGACGCATCTGGGGCTGCCGGTGTTCGACACCGTATCGGCCGCCGCCCATGCCACCGGCGCCGATGCGTCGGTCATCTACGTCCCGCCGCCGTTCGCCGCCGATGCGATCCTCGAAGCCGTGGATGCCGGCATCGGACTGATCGTCTGCATCACCGAGGGCATTCCCGTCATCGACATGGTGCGCGTCAAGCGGGCGCTGAGCGGCTCCGCCAGCCGGCTGGTCGGGCCGAACTGCCCGGGCGTCATCACGCCTGGCCAGTGCAAGATCGGCATCATGCCGGGGCACATCCACAAGCCGGGACGGATCGGCGTGGTATCGCGCTCGGGCACGCTGACCTACGAAGCGGTGGCGCAAACCACGGCAGCGGGGCTTGGACAATCGACCTGCATCGGCATTGGCGGAGATCCCGTCAACGGCACGAACTTTATCGACAGCCTGGAACTGTTCCTTGCCGATGACCAGACCGAAGGCATCATCATGATCGGCGAGATTGGCGGGTCGGCCGAAGAGGAAGCCGCGCAATTCCTGCGCGATGCGCGCACCCGCAAACCCGTGGTCGGATTCATCGCCGGCACCACGGCGCCACCGGGCCGCCGCATGGGCCATGCTGGCGCCATCATCTCGGGCGGCACGGGCACGGCGGAGGCGAAGATCGAAGCAATGCGCGAGGCGGGTATCCACGTGGCCGCGTCTCCAGCGGAGCTGGGCAATACGATGGCGGCGGCGATGCGGTAGGTTGGTCTGGCAGTTATCCCCGCTCCCGCGCTGCGGGAGCGGGGCCAGGGGAGAGGGGCTAGGGACAGCGGCTCGATCACCAACAAGTCGCGATCTAAACCTCCGCGCCCTCTCCCCTTTCAATCGAGAAAATCGCAGTGCTTCTCGACGTAGTCCGCCAGATCCAGCGAATGCTGGCGTACCAGCCGCTCGGCCAGTTCCGTATCGCGCTTCTCCAGCGCCTCGATGATGCGCAGGTGATCGACGATCGAGCGCGCGGCGCGGTCGCTCTGCGAGATCGTCATCTTCCGGATCGCGCGCACATGGACAAAGATATTCTTGATCGAGTCCATGATGATCTGCGACTTCGACAACTGCACGATCGCCTGATGGAAGGCGATATTGGCGTCGGAATATTCCTCGATATGCTCGGCCGGCGTGGCATCGCGGAAGCTGTCGAACATATGGCGCAGCTTGCCGATTTCCTCGTCGCTGGCGTGCAGCGTGGCTAGCCGCGCGGCCATGCTTTCCAGCGCGCCCCAGACCTGGATCATCTCGACGATCTCGCGCTTGGTCTTGCGCGTGATGTAGATGCCGCGGCGCGGCACCGTGCGCAGGAAGCCTTCCTGCTCCAAAAGGGTCATGGCTTCGCGAATCGGCGTGCGACTAACGCCGAGCGCTTCGGACAGCACGCGCTCGTCCAGACGGACTTCGTCGCGCGACTGGTAGATGTCGGCATCGGCAATAGCCTGCCGCAGCATCGCGTAGGCCTGGTCACGCAGGCTGGCACCCGCATTGATCGGCTGCAGTGAAAGGGTCAGGCCGGAAGTCGGCTGGACGTCGGTTTGGCTTTGGGCAGACATGAGTGCACTCGTAAATGGCCGGTGCCCCGGCGACCCAGATGGCCGCCGATGGCACTCGCCGATTCAGGACCAGGTTGGCGCGTGGCGCATGACGTCAAGTTTGGCATGACGCCATGCGTTTCGCGCATCAATCCCGCCGCGTGCAGCGAGTCCCGGCCTGGAAAGGGGCGAATCCGACCTTTCGTATATCGTATATCACATTGACCACAATGCCGATTGTCGCCGATTTCCGGCAGACCGTCCGCGTTTCAGGCTGCCTTGGCCATTGGCGCCGCGCCTGAAGGCGCTGCCACGGCCATCCGGTCACGTTGCTTGATCAGTCCGAGCACCGCGTCGATCATCGGTGTCGGCTGCCCGATCATTCGGCCCATCTCCTGCACCACCGTCAGCAGCGGGTCGATCTCCATCGCCCTGCCCGCCTCCAGATCCTGCAGCATCGACGTCTTGTGGGCGCCAACCGCACCGGCACCGTCGATGCGACGTTCGACGTCTACCCGGAAATGCACGCCGAAGCTCTCGGCGATGTGCTTCGCTTCGAGCATCATCTGGCGCGACAGCGCCCGCGTGGCCGGGTCCGACGTAATGATGTCGAGCGTCGCATGCGTCAAGGCGCTGATCGGGTTGAAGCAGAGGTTGCCCCAGAGCTTGAGCCAGATCTCGTCGCGGATGTTGTCGCGCACCGGGGCGTCCATGTCCGCCCGCGCCATCATCTCTGCCAGACGGGTCACGCGCTCGGAGCGGGTGCCGTCCGGCTCCCCGATCGGGAATTTCTTGCCATAGACATGCTTGATCACGCCCGGCGCGATGATTTCGGCGGCTGGATACAGCACACAGCCGATGGCTCGCTCGGGGCCCAGCCCATTCCATTGGCGGGCGCCAGGGTCGACACTTTCCAGCGTGCGCCCCGCGAACTCGCCGCCGTGCTGATGGAAGTACCAATACGGGATGCCGTTGACGCCGGTCACCACCGCAGTGTCCGACCCGAGCAGCGTTTGCATCAGGTCCACCACCCCAGGCACCTGGTGCGCCTTGAGCGTGATGAACACATAGTCCTGCGGGCCGAGTTCGCGCGGGTCGCTGGCGCAACGGACCTTGGCCACCCGTTCCTCGCCTTCGATCAGCAGCCGCACACCGTTTGCCTGCATCGCCGCCAGATGAGGCCCACGGGCGATGAAACTGACGTCCGCCCCGGCCAGTGCCAATTGCGCGCCCATATAGCCGCCGATCGCGCCCGCGCCGTAGATACAAATTTTCATCGGTTGTCTCCTCGATGGTTGTGATTGCTGAGTGATAGTTAGTTTTGATATATCACATACTATATTTCACAATCGCCGTTCGACAACCTCAATCTTTGCTGTACCGGCTACGCCAGCCTCAAGCTGTGCGCTACCATGTCGACAGTCGTCCGCTTGCGGGCCAGCGGCCCAAGCCCACCCCTTCAAGGAGTTCGCATGGAAACGCTGCTCGCACTGCTGCGCGATCCGGCCGCCTGGGCCGCATTGGCCACCCTGGTGGCCATGGAGATCGTGCTTGGCATCGACAACCTGATCTTCATCTCGATCCTCACCAACAAGCTTCCCGAGCAGATCCGCGAAAAGGCACGACGTATCGGCATCGGCCTGGCGCTGATCATGCGACTGGCGCTGCTGGCCACGATCGCGGTCATCGTGGCGTTGACCGAGCCGGTGTTCACGGTGCTCGGCAAGGGGATTTCCTGGCGCGACATCATCCTGATCGCCGGCGGCGCTTTCCTGGTCTGGAAGGCCACACGCGAGATTCACCAGCACGTGTCGCCCGAGGACGAGCACGAGAATGCCGAGAGCGCCCGGAGCGCCGCTCCCGGTTTCGCCGCCGCGATCGGGCAAATTCTGGTGCTGGACCTGGTCTTCTCGATCGACAGCATCATCACGGCGGTCGGCATGACCGACCATGTGCCAATCATGTTCGTGGCCGTAATTGCCGCAGTAGTGGTGATGCTGGTGGCCGCCACGCCGCTGGCGAACTTCATTAATCAGAACCCAACCATCGTCATGCTGGCGCTGGCGTTCCTGATCATGATCGGCATGACGCTGATCGCCGATGGCCTCGGCCACCACGTGCCCAAGGGCTATATCTATACGGCGATGGCGTTCTCGAGCGCGGTCGAGGGGTTGAATATGCTGTCGCGGCGACGGCGTGCCCGCGCGGCGGGCATCGAACCGCCAGCGCACTAGCCGCCGAAACGCATCAAACGCACGGCCGGGCGGGGATGCTGCGGAGGAATGCGGGCGCCGCCTACTCGATATGCTGCGCCAGCACCCTCGCCAGCCATTCACTGAATACCTGCGTTCGGCGGGACAACAAGCGTCGATGCGGATAGACCATTTGCACCGGCATAGGCGGCACGGGCCAATCCGACAGAACCTCCACGAGTTCGCCTGCCACCAGATGATCCCGGACATCGAAGGCTGGAATCTGGATCAAACCCAGCCCGGCCAGGCAGCAGGCGATGTAGGTTTCCACATTGTTGACCGCCACCGGCCCGTTCATCTTCAGCGTCCGCACCTCGCCTGTGTCCATCCATTCCCAGGGCGCAATGCGTCCGCTGGCTGGCGACGTGTAGTTCACCGCCTGATGCTGGTCCAGGTCCTCTGCCTTGAGCGGCACACCGTGGCGCGCCAGATACGCAGGGCTGGCGCAGTGGATCATTCGCAATACCCCGAGCGGCCGGGCCACCAGGCTGCTCGACGTCATCTCTCCCACCCTCAGCGCGCAGTCGACGCCCTCCCGCACCAGATCAATGGCCCGATCGCTCGAGCCCAGTTCTAGCGTCAGGCCGCGATGCCGTGCAAGAAAGTCCGGCAAGGCTGGCGCGACTAGCCGTCGCGCGATACGGCTGGGCATATCGACGCGCAAGCGCCCGCTGAGCACCGCGCCATGTGGCCGGAATTGCTGCTCCAGCTCCTCGCTATCCGCCACCAGCGCCATGGCGCGGTCGAGCAATGCCTCGCCGTCCTGGGTCAGGCTCACCCGCCGCGTCGTGCGGTTGAACACCCTGACACCCAGGCGGGCCTCCAGCTGCTGGACGGCCAGCGACACGGTCGGCCGCGGCAGTCCCAGTTGATCCGCCGCCAGCGTGAAGCCGCCGCTGTGTGCCACGCGGAGGAAAATCCGAAGTTGCTCGATCCGGTCCATGGGGTGCTATGGATATTGGTAAGAAAACATGGATAGTTCATTCGCTACAGGCAAGTTTATCCATGAAAGGTTGCTTATTACAGTGCTGGATACCCCTCACCCTCATCCCTTATCGGAGGTCTGAAATGTCCAAGCACAGCATCCAGGGCAAGGTTGTACTCATCGCAGGCGGCGCCAAGAATCTCGGCGGGCTGATTGCCCGCGACCTCGCGTCCCAGGGCGCCAAGGCCGTCGCGATTCACTACAACAGCGCGGCGACCAAACCCGAGGCCGAAGCCACGGCGGCCGCGATCGAAAAAGCCGGCGCCAGGACAATCACGCTGCAAGCCGACCTGACCACGGCTGCGGCCGTGGAGAAGCTCTTCGCCGACACGGTCGCCGCGATTGGTCGGCCCGATATCGCCATCAATACCGTCGGCAAGGTCCTCAAGAAGCCGATCGCCGAGGTCACCGAAGCGGAATACGACGAGATGACGGCCATCAACAGCAAGTCGGCGTTCTTCTTCCTCAAGGAGGCCGGCAAGCACGTCAACGACCACGGCAAGATCGTCACGCTGGTCACATCGCTGCTGGGCGCCTTCACGCCGTTCTATGCGTCGTACGCCGGCACCAAGGCACCCGTCGAACACTTCACGCGGGCGGCAGCGAAGGAGTTCGGCGAGCGTGGCATCTCGGTGACAGCCGTTGGCCCCGGCCCAATGGATACGCCGTTCTTCTATCCCGCAGAAGGCCCGGAAGCCGTGGCCTATCACAAGACCGCCGCTGCGCTCTCGCCGTTCAGCAAGACCGGCCTGACCGACATCGAGGACGTCGTGCCCTTCATTCGGCATCTCGTGAGCGATGGCTGGTGGATCACGGGCCAGACGATCCTCATCAACGGCGGATACACCACCAAGTAATCGAGTGACGCGGCGGACCCGCGTCCGCCGCGTGTTGCACACCCCATGTCCTGTCCGATTGGCAGGCTGTCACGAGTCTGTCATTCCCGCTCCCTAGACTGGCGCGCGACCACGTGTCGCCAAGCGCACACGTTCAACAACAAGTCAAAAAAGGGAATCGGACATGGGAAGCAGGGCGAGGACACCGGGACTTTGGGTTCGGCAGGGTATTGGCGCAACGATGCTGGTACTCGCGGCGGCGGCGCTGAGCGCGTGCGGCGGCGATGACAATGGCACGGCGAACACCGGCAGCAGCAACAACGGCGCGGGTAGCGGCAACAGCGGCACCGGCGGCACGGGCTCGGGTAACGGCAATGGCAACGGCGGCACGACGCAGCCTGCGGTGGTCAAGCCGCTGGCGGGCGGCTCGCTCTACGTTGGGGCGGTGAGCTTTGGCGATACCGTATCCATCGAACTCGACCAGCCGGCGGCCGGGCAACTGACGCTACGCTTCCTCGACTCCCGTTTCGGTCTGGCCGGCACACTGGTCGGCCAGTATTCGGTCGACGGCAATACTTACCGCGTGAAAAACCTCGCGGCCAGCTCGAACGATGTCCCTGCCGCCCTGGCCACGGCCGCGTCGACCGTGACCTTCAGCTTCACGCTCGATGACAGCGTGTTGTCCGGCGCGCTCGGCCAGGTACCGAACCTCGTCGCTGGCAATGGCGCGCTGTTGCAAGGCTATGTATCGGCCGCCAACCGTGGCGCGCAACTGGCCGACATCGCCGGTACCTACAGTTATATGCGCCAGGCCGGGGGCACCGCAATCGCGGGCCAGCTTGGCATCCAATCGGATGGCTCGGTGCGCGTCTGCGCGGGACAGAGCTACAGCGCGACCTGCGCGGGTGGTCAATCCGGCCAACTCTCTCCCGACGCCGACCAGGTCCGCTATCCGGGCGCATTTTCCCTGACGGTTGCCGGCGCCAAGGTGGGCCGCCTGTTCGTCGGTCGGCAGCAAGGCAGCGTCGCATTGTTCGTCGATGAAACCGGAGCCGGCTCCAGCAGCATCCCAGGTAGCTGGGTCGTGCGTTCCGCCGCGCCCGTGACAGCCAACGGCATCAATGGCGACTGGCTCTGCGCAGAGCCCGAACTCGACAGCAAGAACGTCGGTACAGGCCGCACGCGCCGGAACATTGTCTCGATCGCGGGCAATACGCTGGCTGCGGACAACATCCCGTCGGACGTCACGCTCACCTACAACAGCCTTGCCGGCAGCACGACCAACGGCCTGGTGTCTGGCTCGTGGCAGGAAACGGTCAACGGCCTGTCGCAAAGCGCAGGCCTGGCGTGGCTGCCGGTCAGCAACAAACTGGCCTACCAGTTGCGCCAGGTCCCGGGCTCCCAGCAACTGCTGCCTGGTGTCTGCGCCCCCCTGCCCGCCCCCGCACCGGTCTCGACCTACCTATCGGCCAAGGCCAACGACGTCATCCTCGTCACACTGGCCGATCTGCGCCCGACGCAACCCGCCATCGGCCGCGACCAGATCTATTACAAGCTGGGCCGCTACGCCGCCGACCCCGTGAAGCGATTTGACGACGTTTGCGAGGCCAACGGCCAGAACAAGACCAAGACGTCGGATGCCAACTCCCGCATCGATACGCTGGCCTCGTTCACCTGCACGAAGGCGATTGGCGATAAGCCGGCCGATATGAAAACGCTGGTGGTCGGCCCTTACGGCGAGCCTTACCTGACCGATGGCCATCACACGTTCACCTCGCTGTGGGAAGCCGTCAGCGGTGGTCCGCAAACCAAGATCTACGTGCGCGTGCAAGACAACCTGTCGACCCTGAGCCGCGCCGCGTTCTTCCGCACGCTGCGGGAGCGCAAGCTGGTCTGGTCGAAGGATGGTGACCGCCCGTCGTACCCGGCCGACCTTCCGCGTTCCCTCGGCCTTGGCAACGGGCTCAATGACGACCCGTACCGCGCACTGGTCTACTTCGCGCGCGACATCGGCTATCAGCAACTGGCGGACGCCACCGAGTTCACCGAGTTTTATTGGGGCGACTGGCTGCGCACGGTGGTGGACCTGAAGAAGGTGAACCTGAATGACACCCCCAGCTACCTGACCGCCGTCCACGCGGCCGCGGAGGCAATGGTTGCCCTGACGCCGGACACCGTGGTCAGCAATGGCAAGACGGCAGCTTCACTGGGCCGGCTCGATGCGCTGAACGAAACGGAATTCACGGCGCTGTCACAACCGCTTGGATCGGCAAAGCCAGGCAAACTGCCGTACGCGGTGGACTATCGCTTGAAGCTCACGCACTGAGCGACTTGTCGCGGAACGGAGAAAGCCGGCCCGAAGGCCGGCTTTTTCGTTTCGATCCGCATCCATTTGCGCTACGATCCGCACATCGACATTCCTCTGGGACGCTAGTCCATGGCGACATGCAACCTGCCTTGCGGTGACTTCTCCGTGTCCGGTTGATCGCCCCATGGCAAAGCCCATCCTGTCGGAGGACACCATCCATGCCTTGGCGGATGCCCAGCCAGACGCCGTCTTCCTCGTCGACAAGACCGGCATCATCCGGTACGTAAACCCCCGATGTCACGATTCGCTGGGCTTTGCGCAGTCCGACCTCATCGGACAAACCATGCTCGAACTTGTGGTCCAGCGCGACCGCGATCGCACCATCAAGGAAGCCAGCGAGGTGCTGGCCGGCCACAAACGCACTGGCTTCGAGAACCGTTACCGGCACCGGGATGGAAGTGACATCCACTTCTCGTGGTCGGCACGCTGGCTGGAATCACATCAATTGCGACTCGGCACCGCGCGCGATGTCACGATCCTTCGGCAGCCAGCGTGCGCATATCTCCTGCCGCCGGACCTGCTGGGGCTGCTCGATCCCTACGAGCAGGAGGTATTCCTGCTGCTGCTGACATCCGCCACCGAGATGCAGATTGCCAGACGCCTTGGCGTGGCGGCCGACGACATTCGCCGCCGGGTCGCCAGCGTCTATCGCAAGTTGGGCGTGCGCGGGCGCCTGGGACTGACCAGTCTCGGCATGAGCGTGCTTCAGACACCGCTGACGCCCTAGTCGGGCAAAGCAGGATTAACCGCGGCGTGATGGGGCGTATATTGCGCCTGGAGGTCCGAGGGCCGGCATGCGAGGTAGAATCTCCCTCTTCCCGGTGCCGTCTCTGTCCATTCCCGTTCCAGCCATGCTGGCAGGAACGCGCGACGGCCACCGGATGGCCCTGGGTTGTCTCGCATCATTAACCAGTTGATTGAATAGCGAACTTCGCTGCCTGTGGCGAAGTTGCAGATCCCCACTTCACGACTCCATGCTTCCTACGGACCTCGTCGCCGGCGCCGACGGCGATCAGAACGCCTCGCTGCCACGCTCCGAGCGCGCCTATCAACAGTTGCGATCGGCCATCCAGGCAGGTCAACTGCCGCCCGGCACCCGCCTGAGAGAAGTCGAACTCGCGGAATCCCTGGGCCTGTCGCGCACGCCAGTGCGCGAGGCGCTGTCGCGGCTCGAGTCAGAAGGGCTTGTTGTCAATGAACCCAATCGGGGCATGATCGTGACGCGCCTCGACGCCAGCATGGTCAGTGAACTCTACGTCATGCGAGAGGTGCTCGAGTCCACCGCCGCTGCGCTGGCCGCACGCCACGCCACCGACGTGGAGATCTCGCTGCTGCGCGATATCGTCGAACGCGACCTCTCGTTCGCCGAGGATCCCGACAAGCTGGCAATGAACAACCGCCTGTTCCACGAGACGCTGCACCGCTGCGCCCACAACCGCTATCTGCTGAAGACGCTGCGCTCGCTGCACGAATCCATGGCACTGCTGGGGCGCTCCACGCTGGCCGTTCCAGGCCGCGCGCGTGGCTCGTATGAGGAACACATGGCGCTGGTCCAGGCACTGGAAGCCCGCGACCCCGAGCGGGCCGAGCAGATCGCGCGGCGCCATATCCAGCAAGCCTACAAGGTCCGGCTGTCGCTCTGGATCGAAGAGCAGTCTGGCGCCTGACGTCGCATCCGCCTCGCAAAGCAACTGCAAAACAATAGCCCCGTCGCGAAACCGTGACGGGGCTATTGTTTTACGCCCTCGAAAAGTGTGTTCCGTGAGAACGCTTTCCTGGAACGATGGCGCTTGCTATCTTTTTCTCCGAGGCCAAGGATCCCTCTCTTCTGGCCTCACGTCACCCTCCGTGGCGGTTTTTTCATCATTGGCGCTGGCGGCATGAGGTTCCTGTTCGTCCGTATGTCGATGTCAGCGCAAGGCGCGGCAACGTTGCCGCGCCAGTTTTTTCGCTGTGCCAGCCAGATGAGGCCCCCATGCCAGACAAACCCATCAAGATTCCCGGTCCCGACCACCCAATCACCATCACCCGCCAGGGCAGCCGTGTGGTTGTAACAGTCGCGGGCAAAGTGATTGCCGATACCCGAAACGCGCTGACACTTCAGGAAGCAGCCTATCCGGCTGTTCAGTATGTGCCGCGCGAGGACGTGGACATGTCTGAACTGTCGCGTACCTCACATGGCAGCTACTGCCCCTACAAGGGGGATGCCGCCTACTACAGTATCCCCACCGGCGGGGCGCGCGCCGAGAATGCCGTCTGGACCTATGAGTCCCCCTACCCGGCCGTGTCGGCCATTGCAGGCTACATCGCGTTCTATCCCGATCGCGTCGACAGCATCGACATCACACCGTAAATCGCGCACAAAAAAGCCGACCCGCCACACACGATGCACGTGTGTGGCGGGTCGGCTCTCATTCCCACGCGGCGCCAACGCACCGCGTTTCGGTACCAACTACAGCTATCTACCCGCTACTACGTTCAGACTTCCCGGCCAATCAGCCGTTCGCGTAGGCAACCTTCGCCTTGCGCGCTTCCGCCTGCAGGCGGGTGAAAACATTCTGGATCGAGGCAATCACGCGCTTCACGTCGTTGCCGAAGCCCATGCTTTGGGCGCCGAGCTCGCGCTCGATGAGGTCACGTTCGAGTTGATCGGTCAGCTTGATATCGGATTGGGTGTTCATGGCGTCCTTCCTTTCAGGGATTACCCTTATGGGGTTTTCCCGAATTGTAGCAGACGAATTGTCGCAATGCAGCATTAGGTAATAGTGCGTATGGCTGCGATGAGACAGGTGCCATCCTGCTGATGCTAATTATCAAGATCAGCCAATTTCTAAGGCGAACTCAAAAGTTAACTTTTACGCACACAAAGGTTGAGGGGCTGCTGGCGTCGCGTGCGACCTTCCGGCCATCGATGGAAAACCAGGAAATGCGGGGCGAGGATGGTCACGCGGCCAGCCGCCGTGCCCGCATCCGCGCGCGCCACGCGCATTGGAGCCGCCGTGACCGTCGGGTCGGCCGTACGGGGAGCATAGGCGCCCGGGGTTTCCCCATGGAGGGGCCCTCTGGCAATGACCGTTGGTTTCCCTTCCCCGGTACCGGCGACACCGGAGGGCCAGAATTGCTACACAGATAGGGCGCGGTCGCCGTCACTCGCACCGAGCGTCCGCACCAGCTACGGCAGCAGCGTGCTTCGATAAGCCTCCCGACCCATTCCACCCGTCGGGCAGCCACACGTTGCAACGACGCACACGACGAGGATGCCAGTCCCGCCAAGTGCCGATGCGGGGAAGGCCGAGAAACTACGGCAGCGGGCGGAACATGCTTCCGTTAGGGCCGCGTGGCTCCAGTGCACGCGTGGGGACATGCGTGCGTGCTCCGGCTCCCTCAAACTCGACGATGACGGCGGTGGGGCTTGCAATGCGCGTGATGATCACCTGCGCGCCCCTGAACATCCATGTCGTTTCGATCTGGTAGGGGCTCTTTCGGTAGGCTTTGCGGCGTTGTTTGCTATTCATATCGAAGTCCGCTTAGTCTGTCCACGTCTGATTGTTGCGCCTTGACCGAACTGCAATGCGCGCCGAGCTGGTGACCGGCGAATCGGCCGCCCGTCAGGCTCCACACAAAAGAAAACCGGCAGTTTCGCGCAAGGCAAGATTGCCTGAGACGTCCGCCGGACTGGCAAGGTTCCTGCTTGACCTGCCGTTCGGAACTCAAATCGTACAGTGCGGGAAAAGAAGACACCTCATCCACTGGCGATTCCGAGATGGCTTGCGCCAGTTCCCTTCAACGAACCTCACAAGGAATCTTCCTGCACGCTTTCGATCCGACTCACCACGGCCTCGCTGAGCGGACGAATGTCTCCTGGCAGCATCCTTCAATGCGTGGCATATGAAGGCTCAGCCAAGTTCCGCGAAATTGCCGTACCACGCGTCGATCAGCGGACCGACGCGCACAGCACCGAACTCAGCCCGGCCGTTCAGCCAGTCCAGGACGATTTGGCGGTGTTCCTCCGTGGAGGAGCTGCGATTCCCCTCCGGGGATACAAATCCATCCAGGCAGTCATCTATTGCACCACCATAGGTGAGCTGGTTCGCTTCGATGCAATCGGCAATGAAGGCTTCGCAGGCAGCAATCTTTGCGTCCGCACCCAGTCCTACGGCAAGCTCCGCTGTGACGAGAAATCCGAGTTCCTGAAATTCCGCCACTCGCAGCTTCTTGCGTTGGCGACGGCTACGTCTTTGGCTCATGGGTATCGCTCCTTTGGACTGGTCGGCCGGCCTGAAAGACCGGCATCGTACCTCGATTGTCGCGGCAAGACGACCGTATTTTGACGGCATCCAACTGCGGGACGCCGACCGAGCCGATTGACAGTCCTGGCGCCTCAGTGTCACGCTCAGTAGCGCTTCAATCTTACTTGGGGAGGTCAGTCATGTCAGTCATGAGGACTCTACTGGCGAGCGCCGGTTTAGCACTGCTGTTGGCCCTGGCAACGGAACCAGGCGTCAGGGCTCAGGAGGCACCTGAATGGATGAAACAGACACTTCCCGACCAGGCACTGAAGCCGCACTGGGACGAATCTCGGGCCGTGATGAATCCCACGGGAGCTTTAGATGCGAAAACCAAGCAACTCATTGCCCTCGGTGTGGCAGCACAAATTCCTTGTGCATATTGCGTTTCCGCTCACACTAAAGCGGCAAAAGCCGCTGGTGCGACCGATGCTCAAATAAAGGAGGCCATTGCAACCGCCGCGCTCGTCCGTTTCAACAGCACAATGTTGAATGGCTCAGACGGCGGCACCGAGTGGTCGCCTCAACGTAAGTGATGATCGCGCCGGCCGCCGATTGACAATCCTCGCGTCGGCTGGGGCAACGCTACCGCGGATTTCAGCGATAGGCGGTGACTCCAGGTCCGCGAAGTGTAACTTCGCCTTTGATTACCTGCGTGATATTGCCGGCGCGTATCTAGTGCGCCACGCCGCGCGCTTCACGCCGTTCGACCACGCTCGGGATCGACACGATGGGCCCAATCCGGAAGTAGCCGCCCCACCTCTTTTTATCAACTCGTCGGCGGGCACGAGTAGACTGGTCAAGTGGGGCAATGTTTGGACATGATGCCTTGCTGGCTGCACGCGGTGCATGACAACTGCCACTTGCTCGAAGAGAAAGGAGGAATGTCCATGTTTCGTAAACTCGTGATTGGCACGCTAGGCGCCATGGCTGCCTTGTTCTCGGCTACGGCATTGGCGCAAGGTACCGCGGCGGACGCTAGGGCCATGCTTGAAAAGACGGTTGCGGCCATCACAACCGATAAGGCCAGGACGCTCAACCAGATCAACAACGGCGAGAATGGCTTTCTTGTTGGCGATCTCTATCCGTTCTGCTTCAACCTCAGCGACGGACGCCTCGTCGCGGTCGGCAATCCCAACGTTAAGGGGTTGCTCGGCAAGGATGCCAGGGAATTCAGGGACCCTACGGGCGACGTGTATGGACCAAGGCTCTATGACGCGGCAAAAGAGGGCCAGGTCAACGAGGTCGGCTACATGTCTCCCAAGGCCGGCGCTGACAAGACGTGGGTGCCGAAGGCGAGCCTCGTTACTGCGGTTGCCGGCCTGGGATGCGGCGTCGGTTACTACAAGTAGTGCGACCAAACCAACCGCCAAATCGGTGGCGAACTGCCGAACTCCGATGCCCGCACAATGCCATTGTCTCGCGTGACCGGTCAGTTCTGATGCCCTTCACTCCGCATGTGCGGTTTGCCATCGGCGCTGATCAGTTTTGATACCCGCCTTGGGTCATTCGCGTCGAGTTTGTCGTGCCTGCTACCTTGTCAGCTATCCACAGAACCGGTGCACGTGACAAGCCTGCGCGGAGACCGGATCCCTCTGGAAGCAGCCGTAGAGGTTACCCCGCGTCGAAGGGCAGTTCAGGGTCGTTCTGCGACGGCCGCCCCCCACGACCTTTGAATCTGAAGTCGAGAATGGTGGCGGCTTGCCACGAGCCTCGACCGCTGGTACGCGGAAAACGGCGTTGCCTGGCTCCTGAAGCGGCCATTCGCAGCTTCTTTCTTACTCCTTCATTAACCTCCAAAGCGTCGTTCGTCCGATCCCCAAGGTACGACTCGCAGCGGCGCGATTGCCACCGTTTGCCTGCAGGACTCGCATGATGTCGTCCCGAGTCACGGTCCCAGACGGCGCGTCGGTAACCTTGTGCCTGTCCGCTGCAACAGGCAGCGATTGCATCTCTCCAAACTCGGGAAACATGGCCTGCAGGTCTTCCCGCGCACTGCCTGAACCATCGCTCAGATAGATCGCCGCGCGCGCTACGACGTTTTCAAGCTCCCGTACGTTTCCGGGCCATGTGTAAAGCTCGAAGAGCGGCGAGAGGAACTCCAGAATGTGCTTCGTGACGGTGGCTGGCAGGTGGTACTTTGCTGCACTCCGTGCGAGCAGATGCTGCGCAAGGCCAGGTATATCGCTGCGCCGCTCACGCAAGGGCGGCAGTTCGATCTGTAGCAGATTGAGCCGGAAATTCAGGTCGGCGCGAAATGTGCCGTGCTTGACCAACTCGCGCAGATTACGATGCGTCGCGGCGATGACACGGACGTCGATTGGCGTTGCGCGACCAGAGCCGAGCTTCATCACTTCGCGTTCCTGTAATACACGTAGCAGGCGGCTCTGCAACGCGGCCGGCATCTCACCGATCTCATCGAGAAAAATGGTCCCCGTATGCGCGACCTCGAAGAGGCCCGGCTTTCCACCACGCCGTGCGCCGGTAAAGGCGCCCTCTTCATGGCCAAACAGTTCGCTTTCTATCAAACCTTCCGGCAGTGCCGCACAATTGAACGCGACGAATGGGTTGCCACGCCGACGGCTGGCATTGTGAATACCTTGAGCAACCAGTTCCTTGCCAGTGCCGCTTTCGCCTGTGAGTAGCACGGTAGCGTCGTGCGCGGCGCTGGCTCCCGCTAGCCACCGCACGCGTTCAAGCTCCGGGGAGCCGCCGATCAGATCAGCCAGGTTATGCCGCGCCACCAGATGCTTCGGCCGCTGATTGGTTCGCAACGAGCGGTCAATGCGTTGTGCGATTAGGGTGTCCTGTACAGTGACCACCGCTCCGGAGCGTGAGCCGTGCTCAACGATTGGCACGCAGTTGACAATCAGCGAGCGACCGCCGATCTGTTCGATGCGCTCGTTACTCGGCGAATCGGCATCGAGTGTTTCGCGCAGGTGCGGGCCGACCGCCCCCAGGAGCTGTGACGCCACGTCGCTGGAGCGGTTCAGGCCGAGCAGATCCAACATCGCCGGATTCACCACCTCAAGCTGCCCATCCTCGTCAAATGCCGCGACGCCGTCGCGCAGATGCGCGACGATGGTGTTGAGTCGCACGCGCTTTGACTCCTTCTGGCGACTCATGCGTGCCAACTCAATGGAGCGTTCGAACGCTTCCTCCACAGCGCCAATGGAATAGAGAAATACGCATTGCAATCCCGCCTGCAGCGCCAGATCGCATGCCATGCCGGGACCAATGATGACGGTGCAGCCTTCTGCAGCAAGCGTATCCACGGCCGCACGCACCTCGTCGATCGAACGGTATGCGCGCTGTTTCAATGCAACATTCAGCCAGCCGCTGAGGTTGGCCAGTTCCCTCGACACCGATTCGTGCAGCACCAAACCGATGGTCTCACCCGGCCACGCTGTGATGGCCTGCGTGATAGCGTTCAGCACGTCGAAGCCATTCACCTTGACCATCACCACGGGCACACTGAGATTGTCACGCAGATACGCGCCGTTCGAGCCGGCCGCCAGCACGACGTCAACCGTGCCTGCGTCGACATACGCCTGGAGGGCGGTCACGGCAGCCCCGTAGCCCGCGCGAATCGAGAAGAAACGCGCCAGCTCGTTGTAGCGAGGCGCGACGGTCTCACACAGCGTACTCATCCGGCTGATGCTGACCAGCGCGATGCCCGGGCGGAGCTGGTTTGGATGTGAAATGAGCGTTGACATCTTGGAGGCTCCTGAGTGGAACGCTTTTGGAACGCCCCGAGAAACATGTGGAACATTGTCGCATGAGCGTGTTCGCGGTATGAAATCTTGTAAGTCATTGTTTTTGAAAGAAACAACGGCAGGTGCGGGATCTTGGCACGATCCGTGCAAAAACACCGTCTCCTACTCTGGAGACACATCAAATGACTACCTTATCCGCCGCCCGCCGTGCGGCATTCCGCGCCAAGGTCAATGAACGCCAAGGGCTGCTGGTGGCTGGCGCCTTCAATGCAATGAGCGCCCGCATCGTCGAGGAAACCGGGTTCGAGGCGCTATACCTGACGGGAGCCGGCGTTACGAATATGTCGCTTGGCCTACCCGATCTCGGTTTCATCGGCCTGCATGAAATTGCCGAACACACTGCGCGGGTCCGCGATGCGGTCGCGCTACCATTGATCGTCGATGCCGACACTGGTTTCGGCAATGCGCTCAACGTACGGCACACGGTAAGAACGCTCGAACGCAGCGGCGCCGATGCGATTCAAATTGAAGATCAGGTGATGCCCAAGAAATGCGGACATTTCTCGGGCAAGGAGGTCATCGCGACGAGTGAAATGCTTGGCAAGATCCGCGCTGCCGTTGATGCGCGCGAGGACCCCAACCTGCTGATCATGGCGCGCACGGATGCCGCAGCGGTGCATGGCATGGAGGCTGCCATTGAGCGCGGCCATCGCTTCATTGAGGCGGGGGCGGACATTCTCTTCATCGAAGCGACCGAGTCACTTGCCGACGTCGAGCGTTTGCCCAAGCTGATCGCTGCGCCACAACTGATCAATATTGTGATCGGCGGGAAGACGCCAGTACAGTCGCGCGAAACGCTAGCCAGCCTTGGCTACGCACTTGTGCTGTATGCGAATGCAACGCTACAAGGCGCAGTGCTTGGCATGCAGAGGGCGCTCAGCACGCTGCGCACGAATGGCCGGCTTGACGAGGATGCGACGCTGGTGGCGCCATTCAGCGAGCGGCAACGCTTGGTCAACAAGCCTCTATACGACCGGCTCGATCGCGAATACGCAGCAAACGATCATTGAACGGGAGGGCCACGCCGGAAGAGTTTCCAAAAGGATCGTGGCTCCCGGACTACTGAACAGGTAGATTTCACCGCAGCGCACAGCACGTTGGGGTCAAGGTAATGGTTGGCGGCTCAGCGCGCCCACGCGCGGGAGGCCGGCGACTGAGACCGGCCATAAGCAGTCCTCCCTGGCCCCAACGCCGAACGTCGTCTGAGCGCCACCAGACCGTCGCCAGACTTGGCGCGCATTGAAGGAAGGCTGGCGCGCTTCGCATGTCCAACTGGGTCTTGGCGCCCTATACTGGGTCGACCTATTCCATAGCGCGAGCTCCACGAGAGTTGTCGATGAGCACCCCATGAGGCGCAGCCAAACTTTTTCCCTGGACATAGGGTGGCAGCCCTTGCTAAAGGACTTCGGCCTACGACCGGATCAGATTCTCCGCAGGGCAGGACTTCCCGAAGACATGCTTTCCCGCGGCGAGCGAAGCCTGACCACCGACGAGTGGTTCCGCTTCTGGCGTGCCCTGGAGACCGAAGCAGCGGACACCATGTTTCCATTGCGCATCGTCGAAGTGATTGCGGCGGAGTCTTTCGATCCGCCGCTGTTCGCAGCCCTTTGCAGCGCCAATCTGATGCAGGCGGTACAGCGCCTTGCCAAATACAAGCAACTTGTCGCTCCCATGAGCCTGGAGGTGGACGTGGGACCGTCGAGCGAGCTAACAGTCTCGCCCCGCTGGCTGTCGATTCAGGCCGATGTACCGTATTCCTTGCAGGTGGCCGAGATCGCGTTCTTCCTGCGATTGACCCGCCTCGGGACCCGCGAGCCCATCAAGGCATTGCGGGTGGTACTTCCCCGACTGCCGCCGAACGCCTACGTCCGGCGTTTCGAGAAGTTTTTCGGCGCACCTGTTACACCGGGGGAAAGTCCAAGCGTCACATTCTCTGCCGAAGATGCCTTGCGTCCGTTTCTCACAGTGAACGAAGGCATGTGGCGGGTGTTCGAGCCTGACCTGCGCCGCCGGCTCAGCGAACTCGACGCAACAGCGGCAACGGCGGAGCGCGTGCGCGCCGTCCTGTTGGAACTGCTGCCGAGCAACGCCGCTACCATCGAGAATGCTGCCGAGCGTCTGGGCATGAGCAAGCGTACGCTGCAGCGTCGCCTTGAAGACGAGGGCGAGAACTTTCGCGCTTTGGTCAACGCCACGCGAGAACGCCTGGCCCGCCACTATCTGGGGAATACCAAGATGTCCAGCGGCGAGATCGCCTTCCTCCTCGGCTTCGAGGATCCCAACTCCTTTTATCGCGCATTCCAGGAATGGACCGGGCAAACGCCTGACAGCGCCCGTCATGCCATGCACCTTAACTGAGGAAACGCACACCTTGTCCATGCCTATCGATCAACGCAACGTGGTGCTGGCCGGCGCCACCGGACTCGTGGGAGGCCTGATGCTTCAGGCTCTGCTGGCAGACCCGACCGTCGCGCAGGTGCACGCCCTGAGCCGTCGCCCATTGCGCGTCCGCCATCCCAGGCTTCAGGTCCATATTGTGGATTTCAGCCGGCTGCCCGCGCTCCCGCAGGCCGACGAGGTGTATCTGGCGCTCGGCACCACGATCAAGGTGGCGGGCAGTCAGGCGGCGTTCCGCGCTGTCGACCTGGAGGCCAATCTGGCTGTAGCCAAGGCCGCGTTTGCCGCGGGGGCCAGTCGCGCAGGTCTGGTCAGTGCGGTTGGCGCAAACGCGAAGTCCTCCACGTTCTACAGCCGCGTCAAGGGTGAACTGGAGGACGCCCTCAGGTCGTTGGGGCTGACGACGCTCGTGATCGCGCGGCCTTCGCTGCTGCTGGATTCCCGGGATGGCCTGCAGCAACCGCCGCGCATCGGTGAACAAATTGCCATCCCGATCGCGAAGCTGCTGGCCCCGCTGCTACCCGGAGCCTATCGGCCAGTGCATGCACGCGCAGTCGCGCAGTCACTGGTCAAGACCGTGCCGGCAACCGAGGGGATGGTCATTCTGTCTTCCGGCATGCTCGCCAGCATTGGCAGCGAGCCCTGAGCACGGCGGGGACCATGCCTTGACGCCGCTCGCGAGGCGTTTGGCGCTTTTTGCTTGAATCGTGACGCCGATCGCTAGAGGCCCAACGCCGCTCGATGCGTACAGTCAATGGCAAGGAAGGCGAACCGAATCCGGGTCGCCTTCCACCTCAACCCCATCAGGAAAAGTCACCATGAATTCCAAAGTTGCTCTCGTGACGGGCGCCTCTTCCGGTATTGGCGAAGCCACCGCACTCAAGCTTCTCGGCCAGGGCTACACGGTCTACGCGGCCGCGCGTCGCGTGGAGCGGATGCGCAGCCAGGCCGACGCCGGTGTCCACGTGCTAGCGATGGACGTGACGGACGACGCCGCGATGCGGGCAGGCATAGCGGAGATCATCGCCAGGTCTGGCCGCCTCGACGTCTTGGTCAATAACGCCGGCTATGGTGCCTATGGTGCGATCGAGGACGTGCCGCTGGAAGAAGCGCGTGCCCAGTTCGATGTCAACGTGTTCGGTGCCGTGCGCTTGATCCAGCTGGCGCTGCCACATATGCGCACGCAGCGATCTGGCACCATCGTCAACATCACCTCGATGGGCGGCAAGATCCACACGCCTATGGGTGCCTGGTACCACGGCACCAAGTTCGCGCTGGAGGCGATCAGTGACTGCCTGCGCATGGAAGTGGAGCCCTTCGGCATTGACGTGGTGGTGATTGAGCCGGGCGGGATCAAGACGGAGTGGGCCGGCATTGCAGCGGAAAACCTGCAGAAGGCATCCGGCACGGGCTCGTATGCGCCCCAGGCCAGCGCGGTGGCAACGTTGATGATCAACGAGGCCAACGGCAATCGTCAGTCGCCACCCCAACTGATCGCAGAGACTATCGCAAAGGCTGTCAATGCCGCTCGTCCAAAGACACGTTACGCCGTCGGCTTCGGTGCCCGGCCGATGATTTTCATGCGACGCCTGCTGTCAGATCGCGCGTTCGATAGTCTCATGCGCATGGCTGCCAGAATGCCCCACCGTGCACAGCGGCGCTCGTGCGGCGCAGCCAGTTGAGTGAGGACAGACGCGATTACGCCAAGGCGTTGAAACACGCGCAGCAGTTGCCGGCTCGACCCATTCCACGAACCCGCGTAGATGGCGCTAATGCGCCTGCATGCGCTGAATCACAATCTGGGACCCGCATTGCGCGCCTATCGTAGCTGTGTGGAGACCGCGCGGAGCACGCGGGGAACAGCGATCGGCGTTCGCGTCTATCTGCTGCGATAGCCCGAGTCCCGAGCAGCTCCGGGGTAATACAGGCCCTTTGGACCACATTTGACCGACAGCCCAGAAACGAGCCTGTCGTTGGGTCCGACCTTAAGGGGCGTCGGCCTGTCACCTAGAATATTCTCAAGGTATTGCGTAACCCGGCCGCGCCGCCAACGCAAACTACTGGAGACCGTTAGAGCCACATCTCAATCACTGACGGGTGGTCCATGGTGCTATTACTTCGCTATCTGGGAGTCTTGGGAATCTGCGCCTTGTTCACTGCATGCGGAGAGATTCCGTCCAGGCATGCCGCGTGCGGCGCAGATTCCTGTCGCCCTCGGCACGAGCACGAAATGCTGCAATCCGGCGAGGCGTCATGGTACTCGGCAACGTTCCAGGGGCATCTGACCGCAAACGGAGAACGCTACGATAGCAGCGCCTTGACTGCCGCCCATCGAACATTACCGCTCGGCAGCCATGTGCGCGTCAGATCGTTGGCTACTGGAAAATCGGTTGTCGTTCGCATCAACGATCGCGGACCATACGTCGACGGCCGAATTATCGATCTCTCTTATGCCGCGGCGGAAGCTTTGGGCTTGCCAGATGCGCGGTCGATGCGGGTGGAGATTGAGCGTTGATTTGCTTTGCGTGCGGATTCAACCAGCGAAGGCAACGCACTAAACGCGCGGCCCTCACATGATTGAGGCAATGCGGTGGTCGGGCATGCACGAGACCACCGCTTTACCACCTGCCATATCAGTCGATTCGCGCGCCCGATGCCTTGACGGCCTGTCCCCACCGCTTCTGCTCGCTGGCGATCGTCGCCGCAAAGGCGTCCGGCGACTGCCACGCTGGTTCGGCCCCCTGGAATTCAAGCTTGGCCTTCGTATCTGGGTCCGCCAGCACAGTACGCAGCGCGGCCGACAACTTGTCGACAATGTCCTTCGGCGTGCCGGCCGGTGCCAGCACCCCGTAGAAGCCCACCACCTCGAATCCCTTCAGGCCGGCTTCTTCCATCGTCGGCACATCGGGCAGCGCCGGCGATCGTTTGGCCGACGTTACCGCCAGCGCGCGTACCTTGCCCCCTTTGATGTACTGGGTGAACAACGGAATGGAGTCGGCCATCATCTGCGCCTGGCCACCCATCACGTCCGTCAGTGCCGGCGCGCTACCTTTGTAAGGGATATGAACGATGAACGTGCCCGATGCCTGCTTGAACATCTCCGGCATCAGATGCGAGATACCGCCATTGCCGCCCGATGCAAAATTCAGCTTGCCAGGATTCGCCTTCGCATAGGCGATGAATTCCTTCAGATTCTTTGCAGGCACGTTGTTGTTGACGACCATTACCAGCGGAATCAGCGCGGTACGCGCCACGGGGGCGAAGTCCTTCGGCATGCTGTAGGGCAGCTTGGGATAGATCGCATTATTGATCGTCATCTGGCCCGTATTGGCAATCAGCAACGTGTAGCCATCCGGCGCGGACTTGGCGACGTTGTCCGATCCGATATTGCCGGCGGCGCCGGCCTTGTAGTCGAGCACGACCGACTGCCCGAGAATGGGCTGCAATTTTTCGGCAAGAATGCGCGCGTGCGTATCGACCGGGCCGCCCGGGGGAAAGCCCACCACCATCCGGATTGGCTTCTCTGGCCAGGCCCCATGCGCGGCGCCCGCGGCAAACGCCAGTGGGGTCAGGGCCAGAGTGGCAAGGGCGTGCAGGACACGGCGGGCAACAGGCATCGTCATTTTTCTCTCTCCAGATACGGCCACGCTCTGCGAGGCGTGGATCGGTCCGGTATTGTGACGTTTATATGACATATTTGTGAAGTCCCTGAGCCGCGTCCCGACTGGCATGCCAACCACATGAGAACAGTTCCGCGTCTTGACTTGCGGGCCCGCTTCTGATCATTGGCAGCCAGCCCTAATAAACCAGAAGGAGTGCAATTTGAAAGTCAAACGTGTAGTGGCCAATATTGAAGTCGCTGATTTAACGCGTGCTCACGTCTTCTATCACGATGTTCTTGGCCTTGAGCTCCTGATGGACCACGGCTGGATTCGAACCTACGGCTCGCAATCTGAAATGACTATTCAAGTCAGTTTTGCAGCAGAGGGCGGATCCGGCGCGCCTGTGCCGGACCTGTCAATTGAAGTGGATAACGCGGACGAGGCGCACCGGCGTATGCGAGATGCAGGCTTTTCCATTGAACGTGGGCTAGTCGACGAGCCTTGGGGCGTGCGCAGGTTCTTCGTCCGAGACCCCTATGGAAAGCTGGTCAACATCCTCGCTCACACGTAGCCGTATGTGCAGATGCCAGCGTGGAGCGGTCATGAACTGTGAGGCGAAGCAGGCCGCGACTTCCGCTTAGTGCAGATGCCTGCCAAACAGAACGCTCCATCTTTCGACGCTCCACCTTTCAATATTCGTAGTTTTGTACTAGGTGGATTCCATCGATACCGATGTCGGAATTCCTCCAATCTCGGAGCGCGGCGAGAGCCCGCAGTCGCTTTGAAGCACCATATCGCAGCGCCGCACAGCGCCTGCGCCTCTCGCGGCGCTGCGATAGCTGCAGGCGTTCATAAGGTTCTCGAAGAGCGTGCGTCCTTATGATCTGCGCGAGCGAAACCGATGCGATCGCTCATATGGAACGTTCCAATGCGGGGCTGCCAATTGATGAATAGCCCATTGCGCTGCCCGCCGACACCGATGTAGGACGAATGCTGACTGCTCGCACAGTCTCTTGCTTGCTACGCTCAATTAAGCAGTCCGGGCTAATCCATCAGCGGGGCGTGCCCGCGTCGAAGGAAAGCAAGGAGATCGTCATGAGGAAACTGTACGCACTTATCACTCTCGCAGGCATGCTGTTGATCGCTGGCTGCAACACCATTTCAGGCGCGGGCAAGGACATCGAACGCGGCGGCGAGAAGGTGCAAGGCGCCGCGGAGAGCACAAAGCAGAAGATGTAGTGTGCTGGCAGGTCAGCGGCTTCGTCGCCAAGGAGAAAGACACCGTGAGCGAAGAACCATCGCGATCGTCTACGAGCGCCATACGCCGTGATCCGGAGCACTCGGATATGCAGCGCGCCGGCAGCGCCATTCCGGAGCACGCGCCCGTTCCTGCGGTGCTGGGACTAAACGTTACGACTCAATCGGCGACACGATGCTGCCTCAGTCTGACTCGCAGCTCGTTGTTGTCATCGACGAACGCTTCGCGCAGACGGTTGATGCGGATACGGTATGTGCAGAGGCGCACGACGGCATCGAGACATTGCGAGACACAGTACGTGACGCCGCAACGTGCACGATCCTGGAAACCGAGGCTCGCAACTGCCCCGGCATCAAGGCCGTTCACAGCGAGTTGCTCGCACGAAACAGGTCGCGGACGAGCAAGGGACAGCGACCAGCGCGGAGGCGCATGTGCTGTTCGGAGTGGTCGCGGCGATCAGCATGACTCTTTGCGCAGGAACTGATGCGAGATTGATGCGCAGACGGTGAGCACCAGGTCGGATCCGGCGAATAATCACCCGGCGAAGCCGGTTTTCAATTCGCCGGTAATGGACCTCCGCCGATTGCGTGCCGATCGGCATCTACTGGCGAACCGCACGGTATTCAATCGGAACGTCCACTATCTGGATTGATCCCTCAATTGAATGTCACTGTGGAGCCTTTGGCGAAGGTTCGCAGATGGCCGATACCCTTGTGGTGTTTGCCGTTAGTGCAGCAGGCGGAATACCGCATTGCACAATTTCTCGAAGCGACGCGCCCTGTCCCCGCGGGAACAATCTGAAGCACTCCTCCGAACGCATACCTCCAATCGCCAAAGCGCTACGGAGCGCGGCTGCTCGTCCGAGGAGCCATCGACACAAGGGGACAGCAGGATGCTAATGACCATCCATAGGGATGCGGGCTCATCATCCGACGGACGTGAGCCCACTAAGGTCACCATCGTCGCTTACTTTTTCTTTACAAATCACTCACTTGTGAAGGCCCTGAAAACTCGGTTCCCTGGTAATCGGGCAACTCTTCAATTGCTGGCGATCCGCCACTTTTCCATTTGTTGAGGAGAGATTTGTCCTCGTCTGCGCACCGACAGTCCCGGCGCGCGCAACACAACTTTGTGCTGGAACAAGCCTGATTGACCACTTCGCAGCGATTATTTGCTTCTGTAAGACATAATTGCGCAATTTGCAAAACAGATGATGACCGGCAATAACAGGCGTTAGCATTTTATAAGCAAAATTACGCACATGTGCGGATTACATCCCATGTTATGCTTGTTCGAACTCATTCAAAAACTAGGACAAATCAATGCACAAGAAGATTGCAACCCGAATGGCAATTGCTACCGCTGTCGCTGCTGCGTCGGTCTCCGCCACGGCTAGCGACATGAAAAACGCAGCGGGCGGTGCGCTAGGCGGCGTTGCCGGCGCGGCCGTCGGCAACGCAATTGGCGGCAGCACGGGCACCGTTATCGGTGGCGCCGTGGGTGGCGCTGCTGGCGGCGCCGCGACGTCAAATAGTCGTGAGCGCACGGGCGCCGTGATTGGAGGCGCCGTTGGCGGCGGTGCTGGCGCTGCAGCCGGTAATTCGATGGGTGGAACGACCGGCTCGCTCGTCGGTGCCGCAGTGGGCGGCGGCGCTGGTGCCGCACTGGGCGGCAACATCTCCCGCAACAATTCACATTCCAGCGAGAGTGGCCACGACAAGCACCATCACAAGCACAAAAAAAACGGCAAACATCACGATTGACCGTCAGCGATTGCGTCCGGCACAACCCCAAGCTTCAGTCGCAGTCGCGAACTAAGATCGCAAGCCATATTTCAGGAACGCTCGCTGAATCAGCTTCCCTCGGCTTGAGTGGCCGTTCTCGCGCAACCTTCAGCCTGATAGCGGCCTAGCGGCGATCGTCTCAAATGGGCTGGCTACCGCCTGTCGCCCCGGGGTTCTCCGACCGTCTGGGCAATCGGGCGCTTGCCGGCCGCGGATTCAACCGGTCAATGCAACACACTTAAGGCTTTGCGAGCTTGAGGGGTGCTGCAAATGAAACAAAGACGGCGGATCTACTACACCGAGACACAAAAGGCACTGATGTGGGAGCGGTGGCGCAAAGGTGACACGCTCGCGCAGATTGCCCGATCCTTACATGGATGACGCTTCGTGGTGGGACTCTGCCCCTCATCCAACCATTGGCCAATGACAGAGAAGGGTCGAATGCGTCAGTAGCTTGAAGTTGCACACCTGATCGACCGATGTTGTGGATTACGCACGCGCCCCGTTGTGCACGAACCGAAGTGACGTGCACGGCGGCGCCCGCGTCTCGCCGCGGTTTCCCGGTATGATCGGCTGGCACGCTGAGACATTCATCGAGGACAACACGCATGGACCAATCGATTCGTAGAGGCAGCCGTGGCGTCCGCCTGGCAACGCGACGCGCCTTTGCGATCGCGACGGCGCTGGCCGGTAGCGTGGCGCTTTCGTTGGCCCTGGCCCAGTCGCCGGTGCCGGGCGTGCTGCAGCCCGCCGGCATGACTCACGCGGTGGCCTCGCTCGAGGCATCGGGCGTGCAGATCTACGTCTGCAGGCGCGACGCCGCCAATCAACTGACATGGACCTTTCTGGCGCCACAAGCCGATCTCTACGACGCCTCCGGCCGGCTCGTCGTCAGGCACGGCGCTGGGCCGTCGTGGGAAGCGCTGGACGGCAGCCGGATCACTGGCAAGCTGCTGCAGCACGCCGCCAATCCCGACGACAGCGCGGCGATTCCAATGCTGCTCCTCTCTTCCACCAATGCGGGCGGTCCGGGCCTCCTGAGCACGGTGCACTATGTGCAGCGGCTTGCCACGCACGGCGGCGCGGCCCCCGCGCAAGCCTGCGTGCACGAGGGCGAGGAAGGGCGTAGCCCCTATCTCGCGGAGTACGTGTTCCTCGAATGAACGTAGTGCGAGTGCACGTGTACTGTGTGGCCGCGCTGTGCTGCCACTGGCGCAGCCGTCGTGAAAGCCGGATCGCTCGCGGTGCAGGTCGACCGATAGTCCACATCGACGAGTACTGAGGCAGTGCACTGGGATCTATCTTAGGCCGGACCGTCGATAGCCGACCATTGCGGTCTCTCGCAAACGTGTCGCAAATCGCTCACACTCGGCGCTGAGTTCCGAAGACACGTCGAGGTTCGACGCATAACTAAGCTTGGTAAGTCGGGCCGTCCCATCCGTCGAGGTACTTCGGCAACTCGTCCTGTATGTCGATAATCCGATGCCGGTAAAAAAGATGCATCGTTGGTCGCATTTCGTCGGGCACTTCACCGCCAGCGGCTCGGGCGAAAATGGTATTGGGAAGGACGCGCATGCCGAGCCGGTTCGTGCCAAACACCGTCTCACCGCAACCGGAGCAGAATGTTCGCGACAAGTCTTTTGACGGGTGCGAAAAGCTCGACACGCTACCACTGGCGACGGTGACTTGTTCAGCTAGCCACGCAGTCGCCGACAACATTGAAGTCCCGTAGAAATCCTGGCACGACCGACAGTGGCAATTAGCCCTTGCCTGAGGTTGGCCATTCAGCTTGATATTGACGGCGCCACACAGGCAATGCACGGAACACGGTACCCGAATCGATTCCTTTGCCATGCGGACCTACCTCGCCATGCTGTCGAAAGGACAGATATATAGCACGGACATGTGGCACCGCTTGAGAGGCAGGTCGCCGTACCGGTCGGCTCAGAACTTGTGCCGAACACCGACTACAGCCCCGAATTGATTGGCGCCAGGTTGTACGGCCTCGCTCGTCGTCCCCAACTGGCTGTTGAAGCCATTCACGCCCAGGCTCGATTTGCCCTTGTTAAGCACATACGACGCTACCGTATATAAGTCGGTACGTTTCGACAGCGCGTAGTCGGCCACCATGACAAACTGCCATGGGTTGCCGGATCGGGAGTTGCGAAGGTTCTGGTAATAGGCCGAGCCAGTGAATGAGAGCGCAGGTGTCACCTGATAGCCAACACCTGCCCAGGCCAGGTTCGACGCAGTGTTAGCCACTGTGGACCCAGGCAGGCTGGCACCGTTGAACGCGTGTGCATAACGGTAGCCGGCATAAACTTTGGCGTTGCCATAGGCGTACGTACCGGCCACCGCTGCCCGTTGCGTCAGGCTATTTGTTTGCAATGCCGTGGCGGCCGATTGGTTGATCTGATCGTAGACCGCCCCAATCGAGAACGAGCCGCCAGAATAGTTCGCGCCGAGAGAGTACTCGCGGCCGTTCGTGAAGTTGCCCGGAACTTCCTGGTTGTTGTAGTTGAAGCTATACAGTCCCGTCACGCTCAGGCCGCCAAAGGTGCCCATGTACTTGACAGAGTTGTCGGCACGCGCCGCTCCCATGAAGGGATCCTGCGCGCCGATGGAGTAGCGGCTCGAAATCGCCATCGGATCGTACGTCACCGCAAAGTCATAGAACGGCACCGTGTGGCGGCCCAACGTCAGCCTGCCCCATTGATTCTCGAGTCCGACGTAGGCACCGCGTCCGAACAGGCGACCGCTTTGGGTGCTCGTGCCGGTGTCGATGGAGAATCCGCTTTCCAGAACAAAGAGGCTCTTCAGGCCGCCACCCAGGTCCTCGATGCCACGCAGCCCCCAGCGTGATCCGGACTGGTTGCCTGATTGCAAGGCCACCAGGCTATAACCCTTGGCACCCGGTGCAACGGTTCCCGTCGATGCGACAGCATGGTTCAGGTACTCGATACCGGCATCAACAACGCCATACAGGGTAACGCTCGATTGCGCCTGGACACTGCTCGCAGTCAGCATTGCCACCGCAATAGCAAGGTACTTGCATTTCATTCAATGGTCTCCTCGTAAATGGGGACGGCTCCGTCCCAAAGAAGGGCGGCATACGCGCCGTGAATTCATTGTTGTTATGGCTCGATGGGACTTTGGAATCCCATGACAAAATTCTGACGCTGGTCCCTCATGACGAACAACCCCAGCCACGGTTGGACGCGCATAAGAGAAATTTATGGGCGCGGCAGCGTGCTACGTTGTAGGCTCGCCCCCAAAAGTCATGGCATCGGCCTTCGCCTTAGCTACCTATGCAACTGAATCCCCGCCAACTCGAAGCGTTCCGTAGTGTCATGGTGTCCGGCAGTATGACCGTGGCCGCCGAACGGCTGAAGATCAGCCAGCCCGCGGTGAGTGCGCTTATCAGGGACCTCGAAAAGAGACTTGAAATCCGTCTGTTCCGGCGTGAAGGCAATCGCCTGATTCCGGGCGCCGAAGCCCAGCGGCTGTTCCGCGAGGTGGACCGGTTCTACCAGGGTATGGAGCAGATCGAGCGTGTGGCGCTCGATCTGAAATCCGCTCGCATCGGTACCCTGCGTGTTGCGTCCATGCATACGCTGGGATTGAGCCTGCTCAGCGAATGCGTCAGGCAGTTCTCACTCTCCCGCCCCGAGTTGGCGATCTCGCTGGACGTCAGGAATTCTCTAGGCGTCATGGAGCTCGCCGCAGCGCACCAGATCGATATCGGATTCGTTCAGATGTCCGGCGATGAGTACCCCGGGGTCGATGTTCTCCCGCTACCAAGCGTCGCGGCGGTCTGCGTACTCCCGCGTGGCCATGCTTTGGCCCGCAAGAGGTCATTGAAGATTACCGACCTGCAGGATGAGGCGCTTATCTCGCTGAATCGCAATAGCCCGGTACGGATGCGACTGGAGATGGAACTCGACGCTGCTGGCGTGACCTGCAAGCGCTCGGTCGTCACATCGCTCGGTCACGTGGCATGCAGCCTGGTCGCAGGCGGACTTGGATTGACTGTCGTTGATCCCTTCACCGCGCGCAGAGTGCGAGATCCAGGTGTGGTCTGGCGTCCTTTGTCGCCGGCCGTACAGTTCCAATTCTCCATGGTTCTGCCCTCCCATCAGCCGCGATCGAAGGTTGTGGAAGACTTTATCAAGCTGGTCAAAGAACAATTCAAGGCAAGCGTCGCCTCGTCCTGATTCGCGGCGAACCGCACTAAAACCGCGCATAAGCAAAAGATTTCCTTATGCGCGTCCAACCGTGTCTGTAGTTGTGCCTCGCGGACCAAAAATTCATCATCGAGTCATGGAATCGGACTAGCAGAAGTGACCGCACCGCGGTCATTCGGCAAAGGTTCATTCCGATCGTTCGCCCGGCGCGATCTGCTAGCAGCGCGCCGGGCGAGGCCCCTGTCTGAACCGCTTTATTGCTGGGTAGAGAAGCGCCGTCCGCATCGCCAGGCGCCGATTGCCTCGCTTGTTACCATGACATCGACTCCCCACGAAACACTACTCGCCGAGGCTCGCCTGAGTTCGCCTCCTGCCTCCCGGTTGACGAAGCACTACGCACTGCCAGGACTCGAGCGCGAACGCAGGCAGTTTCAGGAGTTCGTCGCCGTTGATCTTGCCCATACGACCATGCTGGTGGAACAGGGCATTCTTTCGGCGGAGACCGGTCGGGCCATCCTGGAGCAGTTGCTGATCATTCGGAGAATGCAGCCCTCCGCGTTTCCCGTGGATGTGCGCAAGGGCAGCTTTCTGCTGCAGATCGAGTCGTATCTCTTCGGCGCCATCGGCGAGGATGTGGGCGGCCAGATGCACACCGGCCGCAGTCGCATCGATCAGGGCGCCACGGTACGCCGCCTGTACAAGCGCAACCGCATGCTGGATGTGATGGACCAGTTGAACGTGTTCCAGGAGGCGATTGCCGAACAAGCGCGCCGACACGCGCACACGATCATGCCCGGCTACACACATATGCAGCAGGCCCAGCCATGGGTGTTCGGACACTATCTGCTCAGCTTCAGCTCCCGATTGCATGACAGCTTCGAGCGTCTGGCTCAAGCGTACGGACGCGTCAACCGCAATCCACTGGGAACTGTGGGTCTTGCCGGCACGTCATGGCCGCTTGATCGCGAGCGAACCACGGAGCTGCTCGGATTCGACGGCAAAATCGAGAACTCGAAGCTTGGCCGCGAAGCTTTCGATGCCGCGGATGCCATCTGCGCACTGTCGTTCATCATGGCCGATTTGAACGATCTGGCTACCGACCTGCATATCTGGTCCAGTACCGAGTTCGGATTGGTTGAATCCGATGACAGCTACTGTGGTACGAGCAGCATCTTCCCGCAGAAGAAGAACCCGGTCGCGCTGGAAACCATCAGGAAGGCCGCCGGTCCTGCCGTGACGTGGCTGAGCGCGGCGCTGGCCACGTTCCGCGCGGAAGGGACCGGCGACCAGGCCATGCGTACCGTCGCACATATCGACGAGGCCTTGGCAACGACAGAAAGCATGCTCGATCTGTTCACTGGCGTCATGGAAACGCTGATCGTGCATCAGGACCACATGGCCGAATCGCTCAAGGGAAGCTGGTGCACCGCGAGCAATCTGGCGGACGTCATCGTGCGTGAACGACGTCTGTCCTTCCGTCAGGTGCACCACATCGTCGCCCGTGCGGTGCGCAACTGCGTGGCGCAAGGACTGCGTCCCGATCAGTTGACCAGCAGCCGTCTCGATGAGGCAGCTCTCGAAACGGTCGGGATCGCGCTGAATCTGGGCGACGCGGCGGTACGTGATGCGCTCGATCCGGTTCGCTTTGTCGAAACCCGGATTACGGAAGGCAGCGTCGGGCCGCAGCAGGTTGCGCGACTGCTCGAACGCGCGGCGCAAGAACGCGCTGCGGATCGCCAATGGGTCAGCGAGGCGCGCGGCAGACTGAGTCGATCGCAACTGGCACTCAATGAAGCCGTGAGCAAGCTGGTTGCCTGAGAACCAGCTTGACGCTTACGAAAAAATACCGAAGGAGACGCAGGTTATGTTGAAGTTGAAGTCCTTTGCCTTGTTTATGTCCCTCGCGGCACTCCCCCTGGGTGTGCGCGCAGAGACCTATCCCTCGAAGCCAATCATGCTGGTGGTGCCCTTTGCGGCAGGTGGTACGGTGAACATGATGGGGCGGCTGGTTGCCGAGCATATGGGGGAGCAGCTAGGTCAGCCAGTTGTCGTCGACAACAAGGCCGGTGCGGGCGGCGCGATTGGCGCCGGATTTGTCGCCAAGGCCACCCCGGATGGATATACGTTGCTGCTGGGCTCGATGGGGCAGGCCGTTCAGCCTCTGCTTACCAAACGGCTACCGTACGATCCCAAGAAGCTGGTTCCCGTTGCGTTGTTCGCAACCGTTTCGAATGTTCTGGCCGTATCCAGCAATGCTCCCGCGAAGAACGTCTCAGAGCTGGTTGGCTACTCGAAGGCTAATCCCGGCAAGTTGAACATGGCGTCCGCTGGAATCGGCTCGATCAATCAACTGATTGGTGAGCTTTTCATGTCCAGAACCGGAGCCAATTTCGTACATGTGCCGTACAAGGGCGCTGGCCCGGCCGGTGTCGATTTGCTCTCGGGGCAGGTACAGCTCATCTTCGCGAACCTGCCCAACGTGCTGCCTTATGCAAGGGCTGGAAAGGTTCGCCTGCTGGCAGTCGCCAGCGAAAAGCGTGACCCCGCCATTCCCGACGTGCCGACCTTTGCGGAAGCCGGTGTAAAGGATGCAGTTGTCGAGTCGTGGTACGGCTTGATGGCGCCTGCCGGTACCAAACCGGAGGTGATCAGGAAGCTGCAAGACACCTTGCTGGTCGTGACCAAAGACAAGCGATTTATTTCGCAGTTGGCAGAGCAAGGCGCACGACCGTACCCCGGTTCCAGTGCGGACATGACCCGACTCATGGAAAAGGAAGGGAAACGTTGGGGTGAAGTGATCGAGCACGCCAGAATCTCCCTGGACTGAATCGACACTCTGCCAAGGCGGACGCCGCCAGCGAAACACTGGGCAGTACTGGCCCTCCCTCGTGGAGGGCCCTTTTTCGGGGATCCCGAAGCAGCCGCTCGCGAACGAAAGAACATCGACACGGCGGCCAGCCACGCCGTGGGCTACACGAGTCCCGCGCAGTTCAGCCGCTAGTTCAAGCGCCTATTCGGTTCGACACCAGCGGCGGAGGCAAAGCAGACGCGCGCGCCGGGTGCTGCCCCAGCGCGCAGCGCAGGCCTTACAGGGCCATATCGGGCACCTTCTTCACCACACCCGGGTTCGTCATTGGGGCGGTGGCCGGGACAACGCCGTCCAGGCTTGGCGGAGCAATGGCCAGTTGCAGCGTTTCTGCCGTGGTCGCCCATTCCTTTGCCAGAAGCTGCGGGTTTTCGTTGAGCTTTTTTCCGTAGCTGGGCACGATCTCATGAATCTTTTGCTGCCAGGCCGCCGTTTTCATCTGTTCGGGGAAAACGCGCTCGAGCAACGACAACATGATCGCTGGCGACGTCGAGCCACCCGGCGAAGCGCCCAACAGCGCAGATACTGAACGGTCGCCCGACACCACGACCTCCGTGCCAAGCTTCAGTACGCCGCCCTTCTCCGGATCGTTCTTGATGATCTGCACGCGTTGTCCGGCTTCCCACAGACGCCAGTCCTCGTCCTTCGCCTCGGGCATGTAGCGGCGCAGCGCCGCCATCTTTTCTTCGCGGGACAGCGCCAATTGCTGCGCAAGATACTTCACGAGCGCAAATTCGTGAGCGCCGACTTGCAACTGAGGAATGACGTTCGACGGCGTCGTCGCCTTGGCCAGGTCGAAATACGAACCGTTCTTGAGGAACTTGCTGGACCACGTGGCAAACGGCCCGAAAAGGATCACCTTCTTGCCATCGAGCACGCGGGTATCCAGGTGCGGCACCGACATCGGAGGCGAACCGGTATCCGCAAGACCGTAGACCTTTGCCAGATGGCGCGACGCGATCTCAGGCTTGTCAGTGACCAGGAACTCGCCGCCAACCGGGAAACCACCATACTGCTTCGCCTCGGGAATGCCGGACAGTTGGAGCAGCGGCAATGCAGCGCCACCCGCGCCAATGAACACATTTCGCGCATCCACCGTCTGGATCTGGGAGCCGTCCTTCGTGTCGAACGCGGACACGCGCCAGGTGCCGTCCTCGTTCCGCGTAATCGAACGCACTTCATACCCGGTGGTGACTTTCACTCCCGAATTGCCGGACAGGTGCTTGTAGAACTGACGCGTGATTTCGCCCAGATTCACGTCCGTGCCCAGCGGCGAACGCGTGGCGGTGACCACCTCATCGGGCTTGCGACCTTCCATCATGACCGGAATCCACTCGGCGATCTTCGCCGGTTCGGTCGTCATTTCCATGCCGGCGAACAGAGGCGAAGCCTTGAGTGCCTCGACACGCTTGCGAATGAACTCCCGATTCTCCTGTCCGAAGACAAGATTCATGTGCGGCGTCGAGTTGATGAACTCACGCGGATTGCCCAGAACACCCTTGCGCACCTGATGCGCCCAGAACTGGCGGGAAATCTGGAAATTCTCGTTGATGTTGATGGCCTGGGTGATATGGACGTTGCCCTTATCATCCATCGGCGTGTAGTTCAGCTCGCAAAGCGCCGAGTGTCCGGTACCGGCGTTGTTCCAGCCGTTCGAGCTTTCTTCCGCGACTTTATCCAGACGCTCGAAAACCTCACACGTCCAGTTCGGCTCCAACTCCTTCAGATAGACGCCGAGCGTCGCACTCATGATGCCGCCGCCAATCAGCAGCACATCGACCTTGCGATCCGCCTTCGCAGCGCGGTACTGGCTGCCGAAAAAGTACGAGTATCCGCCCCATGCGGCTGCGGCACCGACGGCGGCTGCAAGGAATTTACGACGGGTGAAAGGCTTGCCGCCGCGGCCAGCCACGGTCTTGTTGTCCGTTTGAGTCATGGGAGTCACTTCAAATATGCGTGCAGCGTCGACAGACTGACCAAGCCGGACCTTGCCAACGTTGATTCAGACTGGGGGGGCGCTGTCTTGTCAGTGCACGGCGAGTCGGAAGCGATTCCACATGCCGAGCGATACGAAAGCGCGGATTGTAACGCACGCCGAGTAAAGCGCTAGGTGAAAACCCTAATTCAGAAATGAAGACGGATGATTTTTTGAGTAGTTTGAGTCACATACCGATACCGGCGAAAGCCCAACATCCGCAGGCTCTTGTCTAGCGTTACGCGACCGTGGCCTCATCCGGCATGGGCGGCAATGTCATCATGAAGCGTGCTCCACCCCATGACCCGCTGTCGAGGCGCACATCGCCACCATGAATGAGCGCCACGCGGCGCACGATCGCAAGCCCGAGGCCAAAACCGCCCGTATGGCGGTCGCGGCTCGAGTCCAGCCGGTGAAACGGTTCGAAGACACGCACACGATCCGCAGCAGGAATGCCAGGGCCATCGTCCTCGACCGTCAACACCAGAGAACCACCGGCGCCTGATGATGCACGCAGCGAGATTGAGCGGTGCGCGTAGCGCGTGCTGTTGCGAATCAGATTCAGTAGTGCCCGCGCCACCAGTTTTGGATCGCAGACATGATACGTAGGGGCACCGGCCACAGTCACTGCGAGCGTAAGCGTGTGGTCGGCAACGTCGTGCGAGACGCTCGCGGCAACGCTGTCGAGTAGCTCGCTGACTGAAACCTTGACCAGCGCCAAGTGCCGCTCACCCTGCTCGAGGCTACTCAACGTCAGCAGTTCAGTGACAAGATCGTCAAGCTCGCGCACGTCTGCCCGCAGCGCCTGTTGCCGCTTTCGCTCGCCAGCGTCCGGAGACTGCAGCAGCGCGAGGCCGAATTCGAGCCGCGCGAGAGGCGTTTTCAGTTCGTGCGAAATGCCATGCATCATGTCGCGCTGATGCTGGATCGATGCTTCGATCCGCCGGGCCATTTCATTGAACTGTTGCGACAGTGCGTAGATATTCGATTTCCTCGACAGCCTTGCACGCGTGGAGAGACTTCCCGCGCCAAAGGCACGTGCAGCAGCCTCAAGTTTGCGCAGGTCACGCCAATGGTAGTGGACCCAAAGCAGAACAGACATCAGGGTCGCGAAAGCGATCACCGCGTAAGCGAAGACCTGGATGCTAAGGTTCACGGCATCGTCGGGGTGGGCGTGGATGATCGTGCCGTCGGGAAGAGGCAGATAATATTCTTTGGTATTGCGGCTAAGCACCAGCTTGCCGGCGCGCAGGTCCGCCAGTTGTACCTCACCCACCAATGGGATGACATCACGCATCGTCATGACGCTGAAGCCTTCGCTGCCATGTGCCAGCAGTGCCGCAATCGCAGCTTCGCGCTCGGCACCGGAATGACGCTGCAGATAGTCCGCCAGCACAAAGGCATAGGTTCTCTCGCTGTCGCGCACGTTCTCGGTGACGCGACCGTGAAACAGTTGAGGGAACGAATGATTGACCAGCGTGATGGCAACGCCACCGCCCAGCAGCACAAACAGATACAGCTTGACCAGAGAACGAAGCACGTCATTCCTCCCAGGCAGATGGGCTGAACAGGTACCCGCGCCCCCAGATTGTCTTGATCTTCTGTGGCTCCTGCGATGCATCCTCGAAACGACGGCGCAGCCGCGAGATACCGGAATCGACTGTACGATCGATTCCATCGAACTCGATGCCGCGTAACTGTTTCAGGATGTCGTCTCGACTCAGCACGGTCCCGGCAGCACGCGCGAGGATCAGCAGCAGGTTGTACTCAGCGGTCTTGAGGTCTACGACCTGGCCACGCCAGGTGACAGTACGGTTGGGCGGCGAGATCGACAGTTCGCCGAACACAAGCGTTTCGCCTGCATCCGCCGCAACCGCGCTTTCGCGTGTCGCACGCCGCAGCAGCGCCCGGGCTCGCGCAACCAGTACGCGCGGCTCGATTGGCTTGACCACGTAATCGTCCGCACCTATCTCAAGGCCGGCAATCTGGTCGAACACGTCAACCCGCGCGGTCAGGATCAGGACCGGTACACGCGAAAAGCTGCGGATTCGCCTGCACACTTCCATGCCGTCCATGTGCGGCAACATCAGATCAAGAATCACGAGAGCCGGGTCGCGTTCACGGACCGCGGCGACGGCAAGGTCACCACGCCGAACAATCGTCACCGTGAATTCGTAGCCGCCGAGGTATTCGGCGATCAGCTCAGCAAGACGGTTGTCATCCTCGACCAGTACGACCGTCTGCTTGAGCGGTATCTCGTTCATCGTTTTCTCCCCGCTAATCGGCGAATTTTATCTGAACCGATGTGCGCAAAGTGCGTGCTGAACACTCGCGCAAACTTGAACACAATTGCGCACAATTGCCCGGACTTTCAAGACAGACATGCGCACAGGCCGTATCTAGACTTCGGCACTTCTTTCCCGAAAAGACGTAACTGTGCGCAATCCTCTTCTTTGTTGCTGGGCCCCGGTTCTTGCCATGTGCTGTGTCTCGGTCGCTCATGCAGAAAATCTCTATCTCTTCTCGCTTGCCACCGGCGTGGCGCCAAGATATGAAGGCAGCCGCGACTATAGACCGGTGGTTGGGCCCGTACTCGCAGCGCAATTTGGCAATGGCTTTTTCATCAGTTCTGCCGACGGCGCAGGGTATCGCAAGCAGTTTTCCAACGGCCTGTTCGTATCGGCAGCCCTTGGCTATGCCATGGGCCGTACCGACGAGAACCGCTTCAATGGGCCAGGCTCGGACTATCTGAAGGGGATGGGCAACATCCCTGGGTCACTGCTCGTGTCGGTGCAGGCGGGCGTGCGCTTGTTCGGCAGTTCGACATTCAGCGTGACGCTCGACCAGCCGGTCACGCATACGACACGAGGCATCAGCGGTCACGTCGATCTGACGATGCCGATCGTACATGCCGGGAACGACAACATCAGCGTAACCGGAACCCTGCATGCGGGCAGTGGCCGATACACACAGGCGTTCTTCGGCGTGACCGCCGCGCAAGCGGCAAGAAGTCGCTTCCAGCCGTACTCGGCCAAGGGCGGCTTCGACCAGGCAACGATGTCCGTTGCATGGACCCATATGTTCTCGCCGCGCTGGTGGTTGAACACAACCGTTGGCATGGAACGCCTGATCGGTTCATCGAGAAACAGTCCGATCGTACAAAAACAAGCCAATTGGTTCGGGCTGACGTCCATCACCTATCGGTACTGACCAGCGTGTCATATCGCTCTCGTTCCTTCGGGGCGCGAGCTCTTTCAAAGAGTCTGGCTCTCCATCGTCGCCCTGTGTACTCACAGGCTCGCTTGGGGTATCACGCGCTTGCGGTGCGACGGCCGACTATTAGCCCGGTATGACCTGGCGCTCATCACGCGCGGCAATCGAGTCGACGCACGGAAACAGAAAGGCAAACATGAATCAACAACATGAGTTGAACAGACGTGAAAAAGTTCGGTGCGCGCATTGGATCAAATGGTTCGCGCTTGGTACCGCATGCGTTGCGCTAAGTGGGTGCGGGGTAGCGGCTGCTCCGTGTCGCATCGTTTCGGCTGGCCTGAAGGCAGTGCCTCTCGTCGGTCACTTCGCCGCTCTGCCGACCGACGCCTGCGGTGCGGTCGTCGATCCCTGATGCTGTTGCTATCGCGATGGATCGGAAGACTTCCGTTTCAATGGAAGTGCCTGATTGTTGTGTCGAGGGATGCAAGACGTAAGTTCCTTTCGAGATCCCATGTTTTCGGTGATTACGTGATGGCGCTATGTATCGAGACCTTTAGATGGTCGGTCGCAATTTTCGTGCTGCCTTCGTCGCTGCGGTCCGGCGGCGCCAGCCTTCAGCGGAGCGATAAGCGATGACGGCACGCGTCGGCGCCTTGCTGATTCACGGCCTGGGCGGCACCCAACACGATTTCGGCTTGATGCATCGGCAACTGAAACGCTGCGGCATCGAAACCTATTCGCTCACCCTACCGGGTCACGGCACCACGCCAGACGCGCTGTCTTCAGTGCGCGCCGAGGATTGGCTCGACGCAGTAACGGCCAAATACCGCGAAGTCATCGATCAGCACGAGGTCGTGCACGTGATAGGCATATCCATGGGCTCGCTCCTGGCGGCAACCTTGTGTGCGCTGGAGCGACATGAGAAAGGCCGTCTCATCATGCTTTCTCCGCCTATCTATATCGACGGATGGAGCACCCCATGGTGGCGCGCCGCGCGTCACCTTGCCTATCGCCTGCCGCTTCTGCGTACGAAGATGAAGATCGAAGAGAGCGAACCATTCGGCATCAAGAACTCCCGCCTGCGCAACATCATGAAGACGAAGTTCGCGCGCGGCAACCACTTCCACTATAGATGGGTGCCGCTCGCAGGTATCCGCGAATTGGACCGGCTGCGCCGCAAAGTCATACGAAGCATGCCGCGCCTCGCTTGTGCAACGCTCGTCGTGCATGCACGGGAGGACGAACTGACCAGTCTGAGATCCGCCGATTTCATTGCGCGCACGGCGCCCGATGCGCGCGTGGTTGTGCTCGAAAACAGCTATCACATGATCTGTGTCGACAACGATCGCGAGCAGGTTGTCAGCAGCGTTCTGGATTTTCTCGATGCCGCGACTCAGGAGATCGACGTCGCAGTGGGAGTACACCCGTGAACGCCGCAAACAGTCGAACCATTCCTCGGCGGCTCATGAATGGCACGTGTGATGAAGACGTGCTCGCGCAGTTACAGGCGCAGTAGGAAGAATCATCAACATTGACATGAACAAACCCTCCGCCAATGGCGCGGTTAAGTTGACCCTCCAGATCGAGGGTCTATGCGTACTGATACTGTCGATACTCGCTTACGGAAAGCTTGGAATTGGATGGAAATTCTTCTTTCTGTTATTCCTCGTTCCGGATGTATCAATGATCGTTTACTTGCTAAATTCAAAACACGGACACTTGATCTACAACGTCGCTCACTCGTACTCTTTCCCGCTGCTTCTTTTGGGGACTGGCATATGTTTCAATGCTCCAACGTCGTTAGCAACGGGTCTTATCTGGACTGCGCATATCGGATTCGACCGAATGTTGGGCTACGGCCTCAAGTACTCATCAGGATTTCGTTTTACACATTTGGGCGTCATTGGTCGCCGCGGCGCGGCAATCCGACGTCGACGTGGTCGTCCATAACGCGGGCGGCGCGGTAATCGCCGCCATGGAGGAAATGCGTGAAGCCGATGTCATTCTCAGCTTCACGCCGATGGCAAGTACGAACTCCAATCTCCGGTGCCTGGAAGCGGCCCACCCATTCTGCCTTGGCCCGTTTCCGCCCTAGTCAAAGAGCCGGAACCGCACGGCGGGATCTTGCGCCACGCGCGGCGCGAGATTGCGCTCCCAGTGGAGGTATCGCTCCCATGCGGGAATGCGCTGGGACTCGGGCACGCGCATGATGGAACCCCAGTCATCCAGGAAAGGCGTGAGCAACCGATCATCTTCCGCCCCCGTTTCAAGCGTCTGGCCGGCGGCACGCCAGGCATCCGTGCCCCCTTGCAGCCATTGCAGCGCGTTCTCCGCCGTGGCGCTGCCATAGACATTGCGCGCGGCATCCAGCAAGTCTCGCGCGGCGAGCAAGGCCTGCCTGCCGTCGGGCGATGTCAGCACCAACCGCTGCCCGTTGGCCACCGCATCGGCCAATGCCGCGCCAAGCGCACGCTGCTCCGAAGCGGTCGCATAGGAAGCGCCGGGAACATGCCCGCGCAGGTAGTCGATGCTCGGCCCCACGTCCACGACACGTGCGCCGGCGTGCGCGATATGGTGCAAGAGCTGTGCGGCGCTAACTGGCTGAGGTTGCGCCGAAGACGCCAGCAACCGCATTGGCGGTTCGAGCACCGCTTCGAAGTTCGCCAAGTCGTGGTCGGGCCGCGCATCGAGGATGTAGACCTGCGCCTCGCCCAACTGCAGCAGCCAGAACGCGGTAATTGCCGATCGCAGGCGATGCGGCTCGTCGACCAGCACCACGCTGGCGTTGCGTACCGCCACCAGGTTCTCGAAGTGCATCAGCAACTGGCCGCCAGACACCGCCACTACACCGGGTCGTGACTTGGCGCCAGGCCGCAGATCGAAGCACTGCACGTTCCGCGTGGCCTCACCACGCCACCGCTGTACGGTGGCGGTATCCGCCACGGGCAAGGCGTATCGCTCGATCAGCGCATTCGCGCGCGCCACGGCGTCCGCCTCAATCAGGGGAGGCAGCACGTCGTCCGGCTCTGGTGCCTGTCGCACGTCGTCTTCGCCCTGAACGACCCAAGCCATGACACCATCCCCCACCCATGCCACCGGCACATGCTGGCCATGTACCACGCGCGTCGTCGCCGCGCCAATCACGCCGCGCGTCCGACTGAAGCAGTGCACTGCCCACAAGTGATCCGGTTCGCGCTGCGGCAAATCTCGCAGCGGCCATTCCGTGCCGGGATAGTTCAGCGCGCCTGGCAACGTGCTGAATTGATGCTCAGCCAGCGTGCGTACGTCCACCACGGTTGTCGGCTGCCCCTGATCCAGGCGCCTGGCCAACGCCTCTGGCGACAGTTCATCCACGCGGTAGTACTTGCGGACTTCCTCGCCGAACGCCTTGACCAAGGCGTTGTAGCCATCGATCAGGACGCCGCCACTCGCCGCCCATGCGGAAAGCCCACCTTCGAGTTCATGGATCTCCCGGTAGCCCAACCGCCGCAGGACAGCCGCAGCGCGCGCAACCTGTTCGGACGCCGCGCCTGCGCGCGGATCCGCGCTGGCCAGGACGACAGGTACGTCCCGCCGCGTCAGGATCTGCGGCGCTTCGAGCTCCAGCAGCGACAACGGCAGGTGCCGCGACGCGACGATGTGACCCGCCGCGAAATAGCGCCCTTCGGAGACGTCGAGCAACGCCAGCTCGCTTCCCTCCTCAAGCCACGCCTTCAGACGTGGCGGCGAAATGCTTGCCATCGAAACAACTCCCTTGGATATCGTTGCTTATCTCAATGCGATAGATGCAGCAAGACATCCAACTCAGTTTGGCTCGATGCCCACACGCTTGACCTCTTCAATCCACTGGACGGCCTCCTGCCGCGCGAATCTGCCGAGCTCCTCCGGACGACCGCCCACCGTTGTTGCCCCGATATCGGTGTAGCGCTTCTTGAACCCAGGCGCTTGAACGATGTTGTTCAGTTCGCGCGACAGTTGCTGGATGATCTGCGGGGGCGTTCCACTGCGGGCAACGATGGCGTACCAGGACGTCACTTCGAAATTCTGCAAACCAAGCTCCTTCAGTGTCGGCACGTTGGGCAACCATGACACGCGGCTCTTGTAGGCGACTGCCAGGGGCTTCAACTTGCCGCCCTGGATATAGGGCAGCGCAGTGGCCATCTCCGTGAACATGAACTGGATCTGTCCGCCCATCAGATCGTTGAGAGCCGGCACGGAACCTTGATACGGAATGGAGGTGAAGTTCGCGCCAGTCTCTGTCTTGAGCTTCTCGCCCGCCAGATGCGCATAGGAGCCGATGCTTGCCCCGAAATTGACCTTATTCGGGTGCGCACGCGAGTAGTCGATCAGTTCCCGCACCGAGTTCACCGGAAAGTTCGGGTTCACCACCAGCACCTGCGGGGTTAGCACCAGCAGGGAAACCGGGGTGAAGTCGCGATCCAGATCGTAGGACAGATGCTTGAACAACGCCGGCTGTACCGTCAGGTTGGAAGCGGGTGCCAGCAACAGCGTGTAGCCGTCCGCGGGCTGTCGTGCCACCCACTCAAAACCGATATTGCCTGCCGCGCCCGGGCGATTCTCCACCACGATCGTCTGCGACAGGCGCTTGCCTAGCTCATCGGACGCATCGCGGGCCACCTTGTCGGCAATGCCGCCTGCGGGATACGGCACGATCATCCGAATCGGCTTGCTGGGATAGGCATCCGTGGGCGCGGCATCCGCCCCTGGCAACCACGTTGCAAGGCACACCAGCATGCCGAATATGACCCCGTTAAACCCGATTCTTCTGCGCTGCTGATGTGAGTGCTTCATTGGAATTTTCGCTAGACGTGATGCAAACAGACATCTATTGGATGCCGAAGCGAATACCCAAGGGAACGAAGAAATTCGTGTATTCACATATCCGAATCTTCGTTGCGACGGCGCGGCCAAGCCTCCTACGATGGCAACTATTTCTCCAGACACCGACCGCGCCCTGCCCTCGTCCGTTACATGGTGAGCGTTGGCGTGATACGAACTTGCCCATCATGTCCCTTGTCACGCCCGCGAGCACTGGCCCAGCCACCAAGACCATCGAAAGCGCGCCGACAGGAAAGGCCCGAGTGCCGGCGACCGACTCCAGCACATCGCCGGCCCACTCGACGCGGCTACCCGCGCCGGAACGCTCGTCGCATGCCTGGGATCGCTATGAACTTCCCACCATTGCACTGGCCGCCGTACTTTATGCCGCGTGGGCCGCGCTGGTCTGGTGGCACGCAAGCATCCCCGGGCCGCTGCTGTTCCTGGCGGGCGGCTATGTCGCGCAGCTCCATTTTTCCCTGCAGCACGAATCCATTCACGCCATGCGGCACCTGCCGATCTGGTTGCGTACTGCCGTAGTCTGGCCACCCATCAACCTCTGGTTGCCGTATCCGTTCTACAACAAGGGACACAGCACGCACCACGTCAACGCCCATCTCACCCATCCCCAGAAAGACACGGAAACCGCGTACCACAGCTCCACTCAATGGCAGGCAATGAGCGCCACATGGCGCGCGATCTATCGCGCCAATCAGATCCTGCCGGTGCGTTTGATTTGCGGCCCCTTCCTGCGTCTGATACGGCTCGCGCGCAATGAGTATCGGTGCCTGATGGCAGGCGATCTCGGTCGTCTGAAGATCTGGGCGATACATGCGTTGTCCGCGACGCCCGTGCTGTACTTCGCGCTGGCGCTGGCCGGCATGCGCTGGTGGGAGTACCTGCTGTACTTCGTCTATCCGGGCATGATGCTCGGTCAGCTCCGGACGTTCACCGAGCATCGCTGGGGTGAACGTCCAGTGGAACGCACGGCTATCGTGGAATCCAACAGCGTTGGTGGTCTGCTTTACCTCTACAACAACCTCCACTATGTGCATCACCTGTTTCCCACTCTGCCCTGGTATCACATCCCCCGTTATTTCCGCGCGCATCGCGCCTCAGTACTACACGGCAATGGCGGCTTCTACTACCGTGGCTATGCCGAGATCGCCAAGCGCTTCTGGCGCACCTCAGTCTTCGACCCGGTCCATCCGCGCTGGTAGGCAACGTCGGACAGACGTCGTGCGCCAGTTTGCGCACTAACTAATGCCAAAAGCTTCATTCCCATGTCGGGATGTGTTGCCTAGCATTGCTGGTTGCTGCATGAAACCTTGGAATGACAAATGAATCAGGTCGGGCGCACGAAATCCTCGTCATCCGCAGATACCGAGTTGGAAGCAGATGTCCTGGTGATAGGCGGCGGTCCCGCAGGTACGTGGGCTGCGCTGGAGGCCGTACGCAACGGCGCCACAAACGTCGTGCTGGCGGAGAAGGGATACTGCGGCTCTTCCGGCGCGACGGCGGCGGCAGGAACCACGGTGTGGTACATCTCGCCGGACGAAGGCAAACGCGAGACCGCCATGGACAGCCGCTACGACATGGGTGGTCGGCTGGCGGACTATCGCTGGATGGAACGCGTCCTGGACCGCACGTGGCATGGCATGAATGAGTTGGCCGATCACGGGTATCCGTTCCCCGTCGATGCGACGGGCCGCTCACAGCGCGTGTCATTGCAGGGGCCCGAGTATATGCGGCTGATGCGCAAACGCGTGGTGCAGGCGGGCGTGAAGATTCTGGACCAAAGCCCCGCGCTGGAACTGCTGCAGGCTGACGATGGCAGCGTGGCTGGCGCGCGCGGTGTTCACCGCCAGAACGGCTCACAATGGCGAGTCAGGTCCAAAGCAGTCGTCATCGCCACCGGTGGCTGCGCGTTCCTGAGTCGTGCGCTCGGCTGCAATGTCCTCACTGGTGACGGATTGCTGATGAGTGCGGAAGTGGGTGCCGACATGTCTGGCATGGAGTTCTCCAATGCCTATGCCATCGCGCCCGAGAGCGGCTCGGTTACCAAGACCATGTTCTACAACTGGGCCTCTTTCACCGATGAAGCTGGCGAGGTGATTCCCGGCGCCGCATCCAAAGGGGGGCGCAGCGTGATCGCGCGCGAGCTAAATCGGCAGAAGGTCTACGCCCGGCTGGACAAGGCCGATGAGGCGACACGCCTGGCCATGCGCGCCTCGCAGCCCAACTTCTTCCTGCCGTTCGACCGTCAGGGCATCGATCCTTTCACGCAACGCTTTTCCGTCACGCTGCGACTCGAAGGCACGGTACGCGGAACCGGCGGGTTGCGTATCACCAGCGAAGACTGCGCCACCAGCGTGTCCGGCCTGTATGCCGCCGGAGATGCCGCCACACGCGAGCCCATCTGCGGCGGATTTACCGGAGGCGGCAGCCACAATGCAGCCTGGGCGATTTCCTCTGGCTCATGGGCCGGCCAAGGGGCGGCGAGGTTTGCACTCCAGCGCGGCACCAACCAGCGCGCGACGCGGGGCGCCGGAGTCGCGGCCATTTCTGGTGCCGGCCGCCAGACCATCAATCCTGCCGCGCTCACCCGAGCCGTGCAAGACGAAGTATTCCCATTCGACCGCAATTACTTTCGCCACGCCGACGTACTTGCACCTTCGCTCGGTCGTCTCGATGACGCGTGGCTCGGCGTGCGCGAGTCCGCGCCTGCGGCGGTGGAGCAGATGCTTGCCGCGCGCGAGGCAGCGGCCATGCTTGCCACTGCACGCTGGATGTACGCAAGCGCCCTCGCCCGCAAGGAATCACGCGGCATGCACAAGCGTTACGACCACTTGCAGCTGGATCCCACGCAGCACCACCATATCGTCAGCGGAGGATTGGACCAGGTCTGGGCCCGTCCGTTGGCCTATGACACTCAAGGTGGTCCGCGATCGGCGCAAGCCAGGGCCGAGCAGGAAGGTATTGCCGCATGATCGAACTCATTAGCGAAGGCCGCTGCACTGGCTGCAACATCTGCGTCCGCGTCTGCCCGGTCAACGTGTTCGATGCCGTGCCTCAGGCCGCACCGACCATTGCCCGACAGGCCGACTGCCAGACCTGCTTCATGTGCGAGGCCTGGTGCCCGGAGGATGCCATGTTCGTCTCTCCCAACGCCGAGGCTTCGACCGGCGTGAGCGAGCAATCGCTGGTGCGCGAGGAACTGCTGGGGAGCTACCGCAAGAACATTGGCTGGAATCGCGGATTTCCGGAGAAGCGGGGCGTAGACGACTCATATCAGCTCCTCAGTATGCCGGGTGCCCGCTGAGCGAGGGAGTCGCTCGCAGTCTGCGACTGCTACCCTGTCGCCGGACCAGGGACTGGCAAGGGCCAGTCCCGTTCCCTGGCTTCACTCAAGCCGCTTCGGCTTCATGCACCACCCGGCCTCCCACGATGGTGAGCGTGCTGTGCAATGCCTTCCATTCTTCGGGCTCCTGCGAAAACGGGTCATCCGACAGCACTGCCAGATCGGCCGCGTAGCCGGGATAGAGCGGCCCCTTCCAGTCTTCGTCGAACGTCAGCCGCGCACCTGCCACCGTGAACGCAGCCAGGCCCTGTTGCAGAGACAGCGCCTGCCCGGGCCCGATGGTACGGCCACTGACGCGCTCCTGCCTGCGTGCCGCCACCCAGAGAGTGAAAAACGGCTGATAGGGGATGTTGTCGGTCGCAAGGGAGTACGGTAGCCCCAGCTCCTCGAACGTAGCATGTGGCACTACGGCGTTTCCACCGTCAGTCTCGTCGAGATAGGCGCTGCCACCTTTCCAGAGGCAATACGTCGGAATAGTGGTGGCCAGAATGCCGAGCGACTTCAGCGCCAGCAAGTCTTCGCGACGCGCACGGGCAATATGCTGCATCACCCATCGGCGCCCGTTCAGCGGAAATCTTGCGTCCACTTCGCGAAGCACCGGAACGATCTCATGCAGACGATCGCCCACAATGGTGTTGACTCGCAAATCATGCTCGGCCGCGAGGAAACACAGGGCCCGATAGTCTGCCGGCGTCACGGCCTGCTCGACGAAGCCCGACCATCCGGTGTTCGGCAAGTCCTGCCGCGCGCAACAGGCCACGGCGGCGTCACCTCCATAGGCCAGATGGACGCCGCTCACGCGCAACCACGGGTCACCAAGACCTCGCCCACGGGCCACTGCCAGCCAATCCCGCATCGCACGTGCCGCCTCAGTCAGGTTGTCCCACGTTGGGCTCACCACCAGGCTGGTGCGCATGGTCAGCTCCCCCTCCTCCCACAACCGGCGATACACGGAGATTGTCTCGGGCGCCGAACCATGGCCTTCGTAGATGCTGGTGACGCCCTGCGCATGATAAAGGCGCTGTGAGATACGTAGCCCTTGAATCCGCTCGGCAAAGCCGAATCGGGGCACATCCGGAAGCAAGTCAAACTCAATCGTCGGGCGATTATTGTGTTCGACGATCTCACCGTTCAGTTGCCCCTGTGCGTCCAGCCCGATCTCCACGCCGGCGCAGCGTGACTGACTGGCAGGCGTGAGTCCGTTCCTCCGCAGCGCCAGACTGTTGAGTGCCGCGCGTCCCGGCGGCTTGCCCCAGTTGCCGAAGTGCGCCGGAATGTAGACCGGGTGATCCGGCGCGGCTGCGTCGAGCTCCTCGCGAGTGGGCATGCGCGCCTCCCGCAACTGTGCGGGCCCGCCGAAGTAGTAAGGCGGCGTACCCACCGGCATGGTGACGATGTACTGCCCTTTCGGCATCAATCGCGCCCGCTCGCGAACGACGTTCAACACGTCCGCCACGCTGCGGGCCTGTGCAAGCGAAGGGCGAAGCGCCTTCAGCCCTTCTCGCTCCATGTGCGCGTGGGTATCGTTGAAGCCCGGAATGACACACGCACCTTGCAAGTCGCGTACGGCTTCGGCCTGCTGCGCGAGCGCCACGGCAGCGTCATCCAGCGCCACCACGTTACCGTTGCGCAACGCGATTGCGTGGGCGCGCGGGTGCCGCGCGTCGAATGTATGGATCTGCGCGTTATGCAGGACGAGCAGACCTCGTGTCGCTCCCATGTCCTAGCTGACCGTGTGATACCACGGGAACAGCTTGCGCGTCACCAGAAGGAACAAGCGATCCGCCAGGAAACCGAACACGCCCAGCAGCACCAGTCCGATGAACATGATCTCCACCTGGAAAAGCTGATGTCCCAGCGACATCATGTAGGCAATGCCCTGTGTCGACCCGGAGAGTTCCGCGGCGACCAGCACGACCAGCGACACCGCAAGCGCCTGACGGACGCCGGCCAGAATAAATGGCAAAGCCGCCGGCAGTACGACGAGGAACAGCTGCTGCAACCGCCCCGCCCCCAAGGAAGCTGCCGAACGGAGGTACACCACGTTGGTGTCGCGCACGCCGATGAAGGTGGTAATCCAGATCGGGAAAAACGCTCCCCAGGCAATCAGCGCAACCTTGGGTGCCTCGCCTATGCCGAACCACAGCACTGCCAGCGGGACGACGGCCAGCGACGGCACTGAGCGAAAGCCATGCAGCACTGGTTCACTCACATACTGCAGCAAGGGAATGCGTGCGGTCAGCACACCCACGGAAATGCCCAGCACCAGAGCGATGACAAAGCCTGATATGGCACGCAACAAGCTCATGCCGATGTGCCCGAAGAGTTCACCTGACCGAATCAAGGGGATAGCGGCCTCCAGCACCTTGGACGGCGGCGGAAACAGCGCGGGATTGATCCACTCGAACACATGCGGAATCGCCTCCCATGCCAGGAGAAACAAGGCCACGCCCAGCAGATTCAGCGCGATGCGTCCGCGACGCCGGCTTCGCTCCTGTCGTTCGGAATCCTGCTGGAACCGCTCGGCCAGCGACGCCGTGTCGGCGACGGTGGCTGCCGCGCCACCTTGACGCCTGCCTTCCGCGCCCAGTTCGGGTTGCGCAATACTCGGGAAACTCATCCTGCACGCCTTTCGTAACCTTCCGCCAGCGCCGACTCGATTTCGGCATAGTGCTGCGCGAACTCCAGCGAACCGCGCTGGCGCGGGTACGGCAACTCGATGGCAATATCGGCCCTGACGCTTCCAGGGTGCGCGGCCATGACCACCACTCGCTGCGCGAGGAAGATGGCTTCATCGATGTTGTGGGTAACGAACAGCACCGACACGCCGGTCTCCTGCCAAAGACGCAGCAAATCATTCTGCAGCGACGCCCGCGTCATCGCGTCCACTGCGGCAAATGGCTCGTCCATCAGCAGCACCTGAGGCTCCACGACCAGAGAGCGCGCCACGGCAATACGCTGGCGCATGCCACCAGACAGTTCATTGGGATAGCGATCCGCCGCATGGGACAGATGTACCCGCTCCAACGCCTGCAGTGCACGCCGCTTGCGCTCCCCGGCATCCACCTTCAACGCACGCAAGCCGAACTCCACGTTCTGGCGCGCGGTCATCCAGGGAAACAGCGCGTACTCCTGGAACACGACGCCGCGCTCAGGGCCCGGCCCCCTCACTGGCTCACCGCGAAAGCGCACCGCGCCAGCGGTCGGCTTCACAAAGCCTGCCAGCAGATGCATCAGCGTGGTCTTGCCACAGCCTGACGGGCCGATCAGGCAAACGAACTCTCCGGCGCGAACGTCCAGCGATACCTCGTTCAACGCCTGTGTCGACGTGGAATCGCGTACCGCAAAGAACTGCGAGACGCGCTGGAACTGAATAAGCTCACCCATACACGTTCACCCCAGACTGACGCGGCTCGGGTTGATGGACTTCAACGTCTCGTCGTGGATCACGCTGCGAAACAGCTCCCGCAAGTCGCCTTTGGGACGAGGGGCAAGCTTGTTGTCGATGGCCCATTGAGCCTGGCTGACCAGATCTTCGACGAAGCTTTTGTTGAACTCCACCTTGAACTCGAACGTAGAGGTGAACTGGCGGATCTCTTCTGGCGTGCTGCGAACGCGGCTCGACACCTGGTCCGGCCAGGCTGCGTTGGTGTGGATATGGTTCTCCGCATCGAGCAAGGCATTGACTGCATCGGACAGCAGGGCCTTTCGACTGCTGAGCGTCGCCTGATTGACCAGCAACAACTGATGGCTACGGAAGTACTTCTCGTAGCCATTCTGGGTGAGAAACACCACCTTCCCGCCACTCTGACGCTGTGCTGCACTGCCAGCCAGTGCCGTCCAGGAGAAGGCGTCGATATCACCGCGTACCAGCGCGCCTACCAGGTCCGAAGGCGCGATATTGATCTGCGTGATGTCGCCTGGTGCCAGTTTGGCGAACTCCAGATACTTGGCCAGCGCGTACTGGCCCGACGTGCCAGCTGGGGTACCAATCCTCCTTCCCTTGAGACTTGAGGGGTTTCTGGGATCAATCCCACTGCGCTCGCTGGCGACGATTTTCATGTCATACGAGTAGCGGCTGAAGTTCGCGAGTACCGCCGGCTTGAGGCCCTGCAGCACGGCAAATACCAGTGGCGTATCCGTCGTCGTCGAAAAGTTCGCCGAGCCACCCAGCAAAGCCTGCATGGCGTCACGGCCCGTCGTGAAATCCTGGACGCGCAGGTCCACATTGCGCTTCTTCCAGTAGCCAGCGCTCTCGGCCACCGCTGTCAGGGCCCACGTGTAGCCAGCACTGCCTGTGGCTAGCGTCGCCTGTTCGCGCTGTTGCGCCAGCGACAAACCGGGCAGCACGCCTGAAACACCCGCCGCTACAGCGCCGATTCCCCGCAACAGCGAACGTCGACCTACGTTGACGTAGGAGGCCTCGAAGACCGAACTCATGTACCACTCCAAAGCAATTGCAAACTGGGCAATGTTAGGAATCCACCAGGTGGCACACAAGGAAGCATTTCAACTATCGAACTGCGGAACTGGCTCGTAGACTCAGCACATAAGACCGTTTCGTCGCACCGGGCAAGGCTTCTCGCCTAACTGCTCTCACTGCAGACATCCGCACAGATCGAGCGTGGCAAGGACGCAATTCCGGCGCGGTCATGGCAATTGCTCTGGCTGCAGTCAATTCACGCGGTCTTAGACCCGGCCAGTGGGTTTCGCTGATACCGACGAAATAGCATCTCGGGCGATGTCGGCGTTCGCGACGCCTGCACGCCGAACCCGTTCGGACTGGTACCCCTGGACAAGCAATATCTTGATGCCCTCGGTGATTTCCCGTCATGGCCGGATTGCTTTGACACCATCGATCATCGCTGTCCCTTCCTGACGCATCACCGGACATTGCCAGCTCAGCAGCAAGGGACTGCTACGGGTCGGTCAGGCACTGTCATTGGGAGACGCTGCGAAACGTGCTGGTGTCGTCCGGTCCGTCGAACCGTTCAGCGTTCACTGGCTGAAGGCGCCGGGTACAAGGCCAACGCAGGGGCCAGCATCGCGGCGGCGGTCAACGCGGCGCTCGACGGACTGGCGCGAACGCTGGCCGTGGAGCTGGCACCGATTCGCGTCAACGTCGTCTCCCCGGGCGTAGTCGATTCCCCGACCTGGGACTTTCTGCCGTCCGACGCGCGCGCCAGCGTGCTACACGGCATCGGCGCGGGCCTGCCGGTCGGTCGCGTGGGTACTGCATCGGGACTGGCCCAGGCGGGCCTCTTCCTGATTGCCAACGGCTTCGCAACCGGCACCGTCCTGCAGATCGACGGCGATTATGCGGAGTGAAGCCAACTAGATATCCGATGACAGATCCGCAAGACCCGCCTTGCGACAAACCCATCCGAGCAACCAAAGTCCCGCACCGGCCGAGTAAGCGACGATGCCCGCTCCGGCCTGATGCTGGTCTCCAAGCAGATAGTTCGCGCAGAGTCGCACCTGCTCGTCAACAAAGATCAACCCAACCGTTACGCCCATCCAGACCAGGTTGCCAGTGAAGAAGAGTAAGACGGGCCACGGCGAAATGCGGATTGCGAGCGCCATCGAGAATCCCGCCACGCACACCGAAACATCGCGCGCAATGCCCGTAGCCATCGACATTCTGGACAGGTCAATGGCAATGGGCACCATCCAGACGCCGTACGCAAATGTGCTCAGGGTACAGAGAGCGAGCCCGTAAGGCTGCATAGTGGCCATTAGGCTCCGGTGTCTTATGACATATAGCTCTGCGAAGGCCCAACCCGCCACGGCCAAACATGGCAGCAGACACAACATCAGCGAAGACATCGATGCCTCGACGACGTCACGGAGCGGGGGCAGCGCCGGAATCAGGCAAATCAGCAGAACGAGATGCCATGACTTCCTGCTCATCGCGCCGCCTGACGCACGAGGCTTCGTGCAAACAAGTACGCCTGCTGAAACTGCTCCATTGGATACGTGGCTAAAACCACACCATTCGCGGAAACCACGTCGAGTGCCCCGTTATGCGTGATGCCGCCCATCCCATCCGGTATCGCTATCACATCCGTCTGGCGTAGCAACGCCTTCAGTTCGCGCAAATCGTTTGCGGTGACTACCTCCCACTCCGGCAAGCTCGCCCGATAGGTTGTGGCGTACGCTTTCAAGTCGCCTGCCGTATCGCGTGCATCGAGTGATATCGATACAAGACCAAGTCGACCTGACAAGCCATCGGCCTTGACCTGGCGAGACAACTGCGCGAACTCGCCGCCCAGCGCGCTACATACGGTATTGCAGCGCGTGTAGATGAAATCCACGATATACACCGTCGACGGCGCGTTTCCGGAGAACAATTCGGCACCATGCCCTTGCTGGTTCCGCACCGCAGTCGCTGGCATTCGAAGGTCCAGCGACGCGATCCGCAGGTCACGTCGCTCGTCCAGTGTCCAGGCCGACAGGCCGTAGGTCAGCGCGTGCAGCCCGGCGATGCCCGCCGCCAGTACGGCACCAAGCGCCAGCCACGGCCTAGCCGCCGGGCCCGCCAAGCGCGGCGTCGCCATCAAAGGATCCTTTCATCCCAGCGGTGTCGGCACGCGATGCCGCAACGGTTTCCGCCGAAATTGCCGAAGCACTATTTCCCCACTGGGCGCGTACATGTGTCAGTACGGCCGCGATCTCGGCATCGGTAAGCTGGTCGGCAAAGGCTGGCATCGCCCCGTTATAGACTGCGCCCTTGACAGTCAGCTTGCCGGTCACGCCTCGCAATACAATCCGTGCGACGCGGGACTCGTTACCGTTGGCCCACTCCGATCCGGCCAAAGGCGGAAAGACGCCGGGCAAGCCTTGTCCATTGGCCTGATGGCAAGCCACGCAGCGGCTCTGAAAGATGGCGGCGCCATCGACCTTCGCTCCAGCGCCCTTCGAATTGCCGCGCAGGTCCGCCAGCGTGCGACGATCGCCCAGTTCGGGCGCCTGATTGATTGGCGCCGTGGCGATGTACCACGCCCCCCAAGCCACCAGGACAGCAACCATTGCCAGCACATAGCGCGGAATGGGCGCCTGGTTCTCATGCGGGTCTTCGTGCTCGCGCGCACGCGCCGCCTCGGCCTGCCGTGTTTCCCGAACATCGGTCATTGCAGTCTCCTGCCTTCAGCGCGCCGCGGCGCCATCGATCGGTGGCAATACAGGCCCGGTCCGGTTCAGAGACTGCAGGTATGCCACAAGATCCAGCGCTGCCGCAGTGGGAACAATTACCTTGCCAACTGGCGCGTAGCCTGGTGGCAAGGTGATGGCCTTCTCGCCTGCATCGGGAGCGTCCTTGGCATCGAACAGGTATGGATAGCTCGGCATGATGCTGCCGCTGACATAGGCACGGGGCTGGTACAGATGCCCGAGATGCCAGTCTGCGCTGGGCTGGCGCACCCCGATGTTCATCAGATCCGGCCCCGTTCGCATGGTGCCGAGAAGATGGGGGCTGTCGTAGTAGTAGTCGCCGGCAACGGCGGCTCGCCCCCAGCCACGTTTGGCATCGGGCGCGAAACTGCTGTCTCGTGGTTGCTGCGAATGACAGTAGATGCAGCCATTGGCGATATACACGCCGCGCCCACGCAACTCCGCGGTGGTGTACGGCTTCAGGCCTGGCGTTGGCTTTACGTCGTGCAACTGCAGGTACGGGATTACGACCAATGCGCTGGTGGCGATCGCCAGCATCGTCATGCCACCGGCAAGCAGTGCGCTTTCGTTGTTCATGTTCCCACTCCCTGCTCCGGCTTGCTGCCCTGGTGAAATAGCGCAGGGCGATCGCGGTTGGGACCAAGCCCAAAGATCGCGCATACGAAGTTCGCAACAAGAAAAAGGTGACCGGCCAGCATCATCGTGCCGCCCACCGATCGCGCCTTCAGATAAGGAATGGTCACCTGCACCGAATCCATGAACGGACGAGCGGCATCAAGCATGGCCATGCCTTGCAACCAGCCGCCAATGGTCAGACTGAGGAAGTAAACGCCAATCCCGCCGGCGGCCAGCCAGAAGTGGCAATAGATCATCCAACGGTATGGCCACTCGCGACCGGAGATACGCGGCACGATAAAGTAGATCGCGCCAAAAAACGCGAAGCTCACGAAGGCATAGAGGCCAAGATGCGCGTGTGCGACCGTGTAGTGCGTGAAGTGGGTGACGCGATTGACGGCTCGCAACGCCTCGAAGGAACCCTGAATCGAGCTCAGCGTGTACATCATGCCGCCGAAAGTCACGAACCGAAGCGTCGGGGATTCGATCAGCTGGCGAAAGTGGCCCCGTAGCGTCTGGTGCTGGTTGATCGAGAACGCGATGACCGGAATCAGCATCATCATGCTCTGCACGATCGAAAGTGTGATCAGCCAACCCGGTACCGGTCCGCCCACCAGGTGGTGCCCGCCCACTTGGCCGTAGAAGAAAGCCAGCGCCCAGAACCCAAGCAATGACAAGCCGTAAGACCTGACCGGCTGTCCAATGATCTTCGGCAGGAAGTAGTAGATCGAGGCAAGCGCAAGCGGTGTGTAGAACAGACCCAGCACGTTATGTCCGAACCACCAGTTCATGGTGGCCTGCTCCACGCCGAAATGGAGACCCGGAATGTTGGCAACGAGAAAGAGCACGGGGAACCAGAACAACGCGCATCCCATGTACCAGACGGAAACATAGAGGTGGTCGACCTTGCGATTCACCAGCGTCAACACAAGGGGAAAGCCGACGAACGCGCCGCCGATCACAAACAGGATATCGACCTGCCAGGGAATCTCCAGCCATTCGAGTCCATCGGAAATGCCCGCCGCGATACTGCCGATACCCGCGATCAACCCGGCATTCCAGAGCGCGGCCCCCAGCACCGCCCAGCGCCCGCCCATCAGCTCGGTCTTCAGCAGGCGCGGCAGCAAGAAGATCGCGATGCCAAGCCCCGCCATTGGTGCCCAGCCATAGGCCACCGCATTCAGATGAATCGTGCGTATCCGGCCAAAAGACAGCCACGGCACCGAAGCCAGCAGATCGGGTTCGTGCAGCTTGATCGACGCGGTCAGGCCGGCGACCGAAGCAACCAGAAGCCATACCATCGCGCAACAGATGAACAGGAACACGACTGGCGCGGATGACCGGTCGGCTTCTTCGCGCGACCGGTCGACGATTCCATGGCGCGCCGACGCTGGGTCTTCCGGGTGCCCAGCCTCCTCATCGGCGAAGATCACGCGTGCCGCGGCCGGCGAGGTATCAAACAGGCCCTTCCGCATACTCCAGATGAATGCCCCGAGGGCAAACACTGAAAGCAGAAACGCCGATATCAGGATGGCGACTGTATTCATGAAGACTCGCAGGCAACGCGTATCCGACGTGAATCCGCTGGTGAGTTCGAGGCGAACGATGAAACGTGCTGGTGCCGGAGCTTACGGCCGAATTCCGGTTACTTCACATAGCCACTTTTGATGCATTTTCAGGTAGCCATTGGAGCGGCACCAAACGCTACGAGGATCGGAGACGTTTCGGCCGATCCTGCGCTTCGCGGGTATCGCTGGCGGATGCGTCGCCGGGATCAAGCAGTTTCGTCAAATCGGCGCCGCGAGAGAAGCCGGCGCGAAGCGCGATCTCGGGCACAGTGAAGGTCTCGAATGCGCGAGACGCCAACATCCGACGCGCATTGGCGAGACGATGCGTGACAAGCAGGCTCGCAAAGGTGTCGCCGAACGACGCGAGCACACTGTGCAACTCGCTCTCTGCAATCTCCAGCGAATTCGCGATGTCACCGGGGCTCAGCAGGGACTCCGCGCTCCGGTTGGCAATGCAGGCGAACACCTTGTTGTAGAGCGCAAGCGCGGCGGACGAGGCCGCGATCGGTCTTCCCGTTGTTCCGCTCGCCATGGCGAGCATGGCGCCGAGATGATCGATCATCATCAATGCCGGCAACGGTCCATCGCGCAGCGCGTGTGGCGTCATTCCGGCCACGAACGCTGCCAACGCATGATCCATCTGGCCGACCTCGCCGCCGAGCGGCCGGCCAACCAACCGGCTCGGCTCCCGCACCCAGCGGCGCAGCCATGCTTCGGGCATCTTCACGTGGATGACCTCGTAGGCTGACGGCATTTCGATGAGATTGGCCCTTGCCGAGTCGATCAGGAATGCCTGCCCCGCCCGCACGCGCGTGGCGCCCGCGTGTTCCACGTACCAGGCTGCGCGTCGATTCACGATGAGGTGGTAGGTGTGCGCACCACTCCGCGCAAGCTCCGCGCGACCGCGCAATGACCGATGCGCGGATCCGCATTGCGACAGCACGTCTACGTCATCGATTTCGAGCATCGACATATGCGATGCGAGCGCACCCGTGTGTGTGGCCTCCACCTGCATTGGGACAAGGGCCGAGGACAACGCCGCGGCGAAGTAGTCAAGTCGTTGCGTTCGGGGAACGGCGTTGGTCGACCAGGTCACGATTGCGCTCACGATTTACTCCTCCTTCGGATCGTCGTGGGTCGAGGGGCCAGCGTGCGCGCGGCGGAGCTGGTTTGGCGTGTGTCCCACGCGAGCACGCACCACCCGGGAAAAATGGGCGGCATCGGCAAACCCCGCCCGCCGCCCAATCTCGGCGACGGTCAGCCTGCTGAAGCTCGATGATTCCAGCATCCGAACCGCATCCGCGCATCGCATGGCCATCAGTACGGCTCCAAACGTCGTGGACGATTTTGCGAAGTGGCGATGGAGACTACGAACCGAAATGCTTACCGCTGCAGCGACGTCGGCCGCGCACAGGGTCGCCTCGCGCGACTGTCCGGCCATGCAGTCGCGAATGCGATCCAGCACCGCAGCACCCTCGGTTTTGACTGGCTTCGGTGGAACTGCGCTCCTGCTTTGCGCAAGGAACGCCAGCAGCGATCCAATGTGGTCGCCAATGAATGAACGTGGCAGCGGATAGTCGGCGAGCCGTGCGGGTTCCAGACTCTGCAGGAATGCCGATAGCGCGCGGCCCCAGCTATCGTTCGCGTCTATCCTGGCGCCGACCAGGACGGACGGTGCGGGCAGCCACTGCCGAATCCAGGCTTCCGACAGTGCGACGTGAACGATGTTGAACTCGTTGCCGATTTCGAGATTGAACGGAATAGACGAGTCGCACATGATCACATCGCCGGGCCCCAGACGTTCGCGCGTCAAGTGCTCCAGTGTCCATGCGGATCGCGTGCTGGTAAGCAAGTGGAACGTTCGGCCCTCGGCTCTCGCGATATTGCCCCTGTCGGCAAAGCAACGGTGCGGGGTTCCGCGCTGGCGGATGACTGTCATGCCGCCCAGGTCGGCAGCGGACATGTCCACGCCAAAGGCACTCGGCGCGCTCCCGCTCAACTGGATCGGGAAAATTGCTGTTGCCAAGGCATGGGCGTAGTAGTCGTACCGCTGGCTTTGCGGAACATCGCTGGTGGACCAATTTCTGATCAACAGGGGCGATTGGGCACGCATGGCGAGACCTCATGGTCGGAACGGCCGCCTCTACCGGTCTGGTATCGGCGGTCATCTCATGGGATTTGATGCCAGTGTGCCCGCGCGCGACCAGCGCAACCGGGATATAAGTGCCAGACGTCACGATCGTCTGGCCGCTGCGTGCCAATCGGCCCAAAGGGGCCAACGAGCACAAAGGGGCCAACGAGGCCACAAGATGTCTCGCCGGCCTACGGCGGTGCCACCGGTCGTCTCCGCGATACGCCCTTCCATCGCAGGACTACGGGGCACTGTCCCGGGCGCTAGAGCGCTGCCTTGCCAATCGACGCGCCGCCATCCACGAACAGCGTCTGCCCCGTAATAAAGCCGGCAGGCTCGGAAAGCAGGAATTCGATCGCGGCGGCCAGTTCGTCCGGCTTGCCCAGACGCCCCATCGGCACCATGGACAGAAATCGCTTCTCCGCATCGCTGCCCAGTGGCGTATTGGCACGGAACATTTCGGTTTCAACAGGCCCCGGCGCGACCGCATTCACCGTGATCCCGGTGGGAGCGAGTTCGAGTGCCCACGTTCGTGTGAAGCTGATCATGGCGCTTTTGGCCGCGGCATAGACGGAGCGGTTCGCAACGCCCAGCACGACAAGGCTCGACAGGTTCACGATACGGCCCCAACCCCGCTCCCGCATATCCGGCAACAGCGCCTGGACAAGCTGAACGGCTGGCCGCAGGTTCGACCGAAACATGTCGTCCATGGCGTCTAGGTCGATATTGCCAAGTGGTGCAAGCTCGATGAACCCCACGTTGTTCACGACACCGTCGATCACGTGCTCGGACCTCAGTGTCGTCAGCGCATGTTCAGTGGCAACCGGGTCCGTGAGATCGATGGGCACCAGAATGCCGGGGAAACCGGGGTCGGCGTTACGCGCGACGCCGATCACTTTGTGCCCGGCAGCCGCCAGGCGATGGGACAAGGCCCGGCCGATTCCCTTGCTCGCACCGGTGATCAGGAAAGTCTTGTGTGACATTGCATATCCACGTTCCGTGCCAGAGCGCCCTCGCCCCGGCCGATTTTGTATCGATTGCTACGAAATTATTATAGATCGATCGATACAAAACACAACGAACGCACCGAGACCCCACATCACCAGTGTGGTTTCGGGCCGCGTACTCCTCTTCAACGCCGCAACTAGCCCTAGAATCCGGCGGAATCGCCATTCGCGCCTACAAGATGAACGCCCACATCAAGCTCCGCGGCCGCCGTGACCTGGCTGGTCAGATCTATCGACAGATTCGCGCCAGCATCGTCGACGGACGGCTCGCGCCAGGAGAACGCCTACCCTCCACACGCACGCTGGCGTCGGAGCTCGACGTCTCCAGAAAGACGACGCTCGATGTGTTCGAGCGGTTGATCGGCGAAGGCTATCTGCGGTCCCGTACCGGCGACGGAACCTTCGTGTCCGAAGAGATGACGCGCCTGGCGCCTACGCCGCCGCGCGAGCGGATCGTGCAGGCCACTGGAGCGGTGTGGGAAACGCTACCCGAGGCATTGCCCGCGAGCCGGAAAGACATGCCGGCACGCTTCGATTTCGTAGGCGGCGTCACCGACAAGCGCCTGTTTCCGTTCGACAAATGGCGCAAATGCGTTAGCCACGCGCTGCGCATCCAGGCGCGCGGAAACGGGTCCTATCACGACCCATCGGGCGATCAGGAACTGCGTCTGGCCATCTCGCGTTATCTGGCTTCGAACCGCGCGGTGGTCAGCAACTGGCAGGACGTCATCGTGACCAATGGCGCGCAACAGGCCATTGAACTGCTGGCGCGCGCGGTCATCCGGCCAGGCGATGTGATCGCGGTGGAAGATCCCGGCTATCCCCCCGCGCGAAGCGTCTTCACCGCGGCGGGCGCCAGGGTGATCGACGTACCGGTCGACAAGGACGGTTTGCGGGTGGATGCCCTGCCGTCGAAGGCGAGGATGGTCTACGTCACGCCTTCCCACCAGTTTCCGCTAGGCATGCCGATGACGCTCGAGCGCCGCCTTGCCCTGCTCGAATGGGCGCACCGGCGAGGCGCTCTCGTGATCGAGGATGACTATGACGGCGAATATCGCTTCGAGGGTCGACCGATGGAATCACTGAAGAGTCTCGACAACGCCGGAGTCGTTGCATACGTTGGCACGTTCTCGAAGACCATCTTTCCGGAACTGCGGATTGGCTACATGATTCCGCCGTCGTCCCTGGCGGCCACACTTCGAAAGGCCAAACAGGTCAGTGACTGGCATAGCAGCACCCTGATGCAGACCGCATTGGGCAAGTTCATGCTGGACGGATACTTCGCCAAGCATCTGCGCCACATGCACAGGGAATATGCCAGGCGACGCGCGACGCTGCTGGAGTACCTGCAGGGCGACCTGTCCGATTTCTTCACGCCGCTACCGTCCGCGGCCGGCATCCATCTGGTCGCGATACTGGCCGACGATACAAACGAAGCAGACGTCATTGCCCGGGCCAACCAGGCATCGGTGGGCCTGTACGGCATTTCCAGGATGTTCAATTCCCAGCCTTCGCGGCAAGGCATCCTCTTTGGCTACGGCGGCATCGGTGTGGACGATATGCGGAGTGGCCTGACCCAACTCGGCGAAACACTTCGCGCCACCCGGCGCTGATGGCGTGCCCCGAAAATTGGTCACCTCAAAATAGCCATAAATCGGTACTAAAAGGTCACCACTTCATTGCCTAAGCTTGCGTCTGAGGCGTGCCAGCCGGCACGCATATGAACAAGCCAAGGAAAAAGTCATGACCCAACGTCTCGATTTCTACAATGCCAACCCGAACGCCATCAAGGCGCTGCTTGGTCTGGAAAAGCGCATCAGCGAATCCAGCCTCGAGAAGTCCCTGGTGGAGCTGATTCGGCTCCGGGCCTCCCTGATCAACGGCTGCGCCTACTGCATCGACCTTCATACTGCGGACGCGCGCAAGGGCGGAGAAGACGATCGCCGCCTTGCCACGCTGTCCGTCTGGCGCGAAACACCCTTCTTCACAGATCGCGAACGCGCGGCGCTGGCCTGGACCGAAGCCGTCACGCTCGTATCTCAGGATCATGTGCCAGATGAAGTCTGGACCGCCGTGCGGCCGCACTTCGACGACGCGGAACTCGTGGACCTGACGCTTCTGATCTCGACCATCAATACGTGGAACCGTTTCGCGATTTCGTTCCGCAAGACACCAGCGTGAGGTCCGCCATGACAGCGCTCGCCATACGTCGCACTGCGCTTCAGGTGCCCCTGGTTGCCGCCATGCTGCTCTGCACCATGACAGCCGCCAGGCCGGCACTTGCGCACGAAGCCGGACACGAGACAACAACGCCGGTGATGAAGCAGGACATCCCCGAGGCCAAAGGACGTCACGTGTTCATGATCACGGTGGCCTACGAACCGGGGCAAGCCTCTGAACCACATCGACATCCGGGTTCGATCTTCGCCTATGTGCTTGACGGTGAAGTGGAATCCCAGCTCGATGGCCAACCCGCCCGCGTCTACAAGACGGGAGAAGCCTGGTATGAACCGCCAGGCGCGAAGCACCTGGTGTCCCGCAATGCCAGTTCCACCAAGCCTGCGAAGTTGCTTGTCTACGGGATTGCGGAGGGCAATACGCCGGTGAAGCTGCCGCTGGACGCTCGCTAGGCACCTGGACCCCGGGCATGCCGTTGGGCAGCTCGGCCTGATGTCGCGACGCTGCCGCCCGTCCTGAAATCCACCCCAGATTGACAGGGCGACGCGTCGCCCTGTCATCGCTTCTGTCGTTCGCGCATCGGCCTCCGAGGCCAATACAGCGCATCGGTTTTCGCAATCGAGCCGATTGAAAGAATCCATCGCAGCGCGCCTTGAATTTATTTGCCTAGGCAACTATTGTCCAGTCAGTTAAATGCGTGGACGGCGAAATCAGTTCTGGAATGCCCGTCCAGTCACTTTATCCACCACACCCATTGATGAGTCGGAAAATGGTTTGGCAATCACCCCAGGCGAAGCAGCGCGCCACACTGCTCGCGCTCTCAACGATAGTGGCCGCAGTACTTGCTGGATGCGCGAACTATGCGGGCATTCATAGCGACAAGGACATGGCACTGCCGACGCAGATTGCCACTGCGCAAAGCATGCCGTCCGAGGGAGGGCATTGGCCCGCCACGGACTGGGCATCGCAGTTTGGCGACGCCCAACTCAAGGCCCTGATCGACGAAGCCTTGGCGGGTAGCCCATCCATCGACAAGGCACGTGCCCGTATCGCGGCGGCCGTGGCATTCAGCGAAAGCGCCAATGCGAACACCCTCCCTCAGGTAGGCGCGGGGTATTCCTGGACTCGCCAGCGACTGACTGAAAGCACCTTTATACCGCCAGCCTTTGCCGGCACGTGGCAATCGGAAAACAAGGCGATCATCAGCGCGTCCTACGAGCTCGATCTTTGGGGCAAGAATCGCGAAGCCCTCCGCTCCGCAGTCTCGATGGTCCACATGACGGAGGCAGAAGCGGAGCAGGTAAAACTGACCCTGAGTCAGGCCATCGCCCGCAGTTACAACGAACTCGCCCGCTTGTACGCGCTTCTGGATATTGCGCGCGATGAAGTCACGCAACGCGAGGAAGTCCTGCGGGTTACACGCGGTCGGGTCCGGATGGGACTGGATACCGCCGTGGAGCAACAGACTGCCGAAGCAAATCTCGCGGCTGCGCAAGTTTCCGTCTCTGCCCTTGAGGGAAGTATCCAGCGTACCCGCTACCAACTTGGCGCGCTGCTCGGCAAAGGCCCGGACCGCGGGCTCGCCATCGCCAAGCCGGCACTCGGTGGCGCCGAAGAAATTCATCTGCCTGACAACCTTCCAGCAGACCTCGTGGCACGCCGCCCCGACATCGTCGCCGCGCGCTGGAGAGTGGAGGCCACCACTCACGACATCAAGGTGGCGAAAGCCGAGTTCTACCCAGACATCAACCTGAGCGCTGCCATCGGCCTCGATGCGTTCGGGTGGGGACGCTTTCTGCATGCGGCGAGCCGCACGGTCTCCGCCGGCCCTGCCATCCACCTGCCGATCTTCGACGGTGGCGCACTGCGCGCGCAACTGAAAGGACGCTACGCCGACTTCGACTTTGCCGTGGCGAATTACAACGACACCCTGATCCAGGCATTGACCGATGTGGCCACGCAACTGTCGGACATTCGCTCCGTCAACGCCCAGATCATCAACGCGGTCCGAGCCGACGAGGCCGCGCAACGCGCCTTGAAACTGGCGATGGCACAGTACCGCGCCGGACTGACCACGCAGTTGACAGTGCTGAATGCGCAGACCACGGCATTGGCCAGCAGCCAGACCGTGACAACGCTCCGGATGCAACGACGCGACCGCCAGATTGCGCTGGCAGCGGCCCTGGGCGGCGGGTACACGGCCGACGACACACAAAGCGCGGACACAACCCGGTGAGCCGCCACGCCACAGATACAGGTGACATGATGACCACGACCAACCCGAACCCCACTGACAATCCCAAGGCCGCGTCCAGCGCGCCGAAAACCCGCAAGCGTCTGCTGGCCCTGCTTGGGCTGGGCGCTCTGGTGGCAGCGGCAGGCTACGGCGCGTACTACTACAGCGTGGCACGCTTTCACGAAGACACCGACGACGCCTACGTCAACGGCAATCTGGTGCAACTCACCCCTCAGGTAAGCGGGACGGTGGTCGCCGTCAATGCCGACGACACGGAGATCGTCAGCGCGGGCGATGCGATCGTCACGCTCGACCCCGCAGACGCGCGCATCGCCCTGGCCAATGCCGAGGCAGCGCTCGGGCAGACCGTTCGCCAAGTGAGTGCCCTATATGTCAACAACAACACGCTGGCTGCAACTGTTCAACAGCGGCAGGTGGACCTTTCCCGGGCACGAGATGATCTGCGGCGTCGAACCGAAGCCTCGGAAAGTGGCGCGGTTGCGGCGGAGGACGTCGCGCACGCAAGGGACACCGTGAAGGCTGCCGAAGCCGCGCTGGAAACGGCGAAGCAACAGCTCGCCTCGAACCATGCGTTGACCGACCAGGCTAGCGTGGCCGATCACCCCAGTGTTCAAGCGGCCGCCACACGCGTGAGGGATGCCTATCTCGCCAATGCACGAAACACGCTGCCCGCACCCGTGACCGGCTATGTCGCGCGTCGATCCGTGCAAGTCGGTCAACGTGTTGCGCCTGGCAATCCACTCATGGCCATCGTGCCTCTCGATGGAGTCTGGGTAGACGCCAACTTCAAGGAGGTTCAGCTCAAGCACATCCGAATTGGCCAGCCAGTGGAACTCCACGCCGATCTGTACGGCGGCAAGGTGACCTATCACGGCAAGGTCGTGGGCTTCTCCGCGGGCACTGGTAGCGCCTTTTCCGCGCTACCCGCGCAGAACGCGACTGGCAACTGGATCAAGGTCGTCCAGCGACTGCCGGTGCGGATCGCACTTGATCCGGTGGAGCTGCGCGCGCACCCACTGCAGGTTGGCCTGTCTATGCAGGTCGATGTCGAGACCAGGGAGCGCGGCGGAGAACTTTCCCCCGCCAAGGGCGCAAGCACACCAATTCGCACCGCCTATCGCACCGAAGTGTTCGAGCGCTACGGTGCGGAAGCCGACAGCGAGATCGCTCGGATCATCGCCCGGAACAGCAACAGCAACAGCGACCTCGCCACGCGAAACGAAACGACCAGGAATGCGCGGCCGGCGGCTAGTCCTTCAGCACTCGCCAGGGCCTCGTGAAACCGTAGTCGCCAACGCTAACTGAGGGCATCATGGCAAATCCGATGACAAGCGAATTACCGCCGCCGCTGACCGGTGGCAAGCTGGCAATGGGCAGTCTGGCCGTCGCGCTGGCCACATTCATGAACGTGCTGGATTCATCCATTGCCAACGTCGCCATCCCGACCATCTCTGGCAACCTCGGCGTCTCCGTGGATGAAGGCACGTGGGTGATCACGCTGTTCGCGGCCGCCAATGCGGTAGCCATTCCACTGACGGGATGGCTGACCCAGCGCGTGGGGCAGATTCGCCTGTTCGTGGGATCGATTCTGCTGTTTGTCCTGTCGTCGTGGCTATGCGGCGTCGCGCCCAATCTCACTTTCCTTCTCGCGGCACGAATCCTCCAGGGAGCCGTCGCGGGTCCGATGATTCCGCTCTCGCAAGCAATTCTCCTGGGGTCCTATCCCAAGGAGAAAAGCGGTCAGGCACTCGCGTTGTGGGCGATGACCGCTACCGTGGGACCAATTGCCGGCCCGGCTTTGGGGGGATGGATGACTGACAGCTATTCCTGGTCATGGATCTTCTATATCAACATCCCCGTTGGGCTATTTGCTGCCGCAGTCACCTGGGCGATCTATCGTAGTCGCGAGACAACGACCCGTATTCTGCCGATTGACGCCATAGGACTAGCGGCCCTTGTCACCTGGGTGGCAGCCCTTCAGATCATGCTGGACAAAGGCAAGGATCTCGACTGGTTCGCTTCGCCGGTGATTATCAGCCTGGCCATTGTTGCCCTGCTCGGCTTCCTGTTCTTCGTGATCTGGGAACTGACCGAAGCCAATCCGATCGTCGAGCTGAGGCTGTTCAAGGGACGCAACTTCCTCGCCGGCACCATCGCAATATCGGTGGCCTATGCGGTCTTCTTCGCGAATCTGGTCGTGCTGCCGCAATGGATGCAGCAGTACCTCGCCTATCCAGCCGTCAATGCCGGCCTTGTCACGGCGCCATTGGGCATCTTCGCGGTGGTGCTTGCGCCGGTCCTTGGCAAACTGATGCCAAAAGCCGAGTTGCGCATTCTCTCCACCCTTTCGTTTCTCGGCTTTGCCGCGGTGTTCTTCATGCGCTCTCACTACACCACGGGAGTCGACACGTTCACGTTGGTTCTCCCAACGCTGCTGCAGGGCATTCCAACAGCATTGTTCTTTGTTCCGTTGACGGCCATCATTCTTTCCGGTCTCCCACCAGAGAAAATCCCCGCCGCGGCCGGACTGTCGAACTTTGCCCGCGTGTTCTGCGGCGCGGTGGGAACGTCGCTGGCGACCACTGTGTGGAACGACCGCGCCATACTGCATCACGCACAACTGGTCGAACAGGCAAACCCTGGTAATCCGAACTACAGTGCCGCGCTGGAGGCCATCCAGTCCGTGATGCACCTATCCCCTGGCCAGGCGACCGCCTACTTTGAAAGACAGCTCAATACCCAGGCGATCATGCTGGGCCTGAACGACATCTTCTGGATTTCAGCCGTCATCTTCGTCGCCATCGTTCCGCTGATCTGGCTGACCAAGCCAGCGCGTGGTGCGGCGTCCGGTGCGGCATCCGCTGCCCACTAGATGTCGTCAGTACGATCCCGGGTACATCCGAACAAATCGCAGGTGCTCGCCAAACGTACATTTGCTTGCGGATCAGCGCGCACCTGTATAACCTGACAACTACGATCCAATAACTCTTAGTTGTCATGTCATTCATCAGCACCGGTGTGGAATACGGGTTGCATTGCCTCCTTTACCTGTCGCGCTCACAGGCGTCGGTGGAAACCGCAAGCGTGAGGGATCTCGCGGAACTGCAGGGTATCCCCGCTGACTATCTGGCAAAGCTGTTCACCAAGCTGGCGAAGGCAAACCTCGTAGTCGCTACCGAAGGCATACGAGGCGGCTTCAGCCTGGCGCGGCCGGCAGACAAGATCACGGTGCATGACGTCGTCGTCGCCATCGATGGCGACAAGCCGTTGTTCGACTGTCTGGAGATCCGCGACCGTTGCGCGGTGTTCGAGGACGCGCCACCCGCCTGGGCCACTCGCGGCGTGTGCTCGATCCATGCTGTCATGCAATCAGCGGAGAAGGCGATGCGGCATGAACTCAGGCAACACACGCTATTCGACATTGCCAATCGCGCCATCGACAAGGCACCCAACAGTTACGGGACGCAGGTGGTCCAATGGCTGACGGCCCGTTCCGTCAACCGCCGCGGCGACAAGTCAGAGGAATCGTTGCCACCCGCGCGCAAGTCCGTACGACCGCGCAACCGTGCATGAAAAAATCGCCCTCCAGATGGAAGGCGATTCTCATTTGACAGGCGGCTCAGAAAGCGGCACGAACCACACCGCCATCCGCACGTAGTGCTGCGTCATTTGTCGCGGAAGACGCTGCGAGCAGACGTAGACAACCAGGTTCGTAACCTCTTCAGGGGTAGTGAATCGCTTGAGGAGCGACGTCGGACGTGCTTGTTCGAAGCATGTCTTCTCGAATGCTTCGAACGATTGGCCTTCCGAGAGCTTGTCGGACCCGGCAAGACCGCGGGAGCGCCCGAGCTACGCGGTCTTCGCCACTCCTTCAGGAACAACGAGACAAGACGATTCGTCTTGCCCCATTTGATCGTTACGCCACCACGATTCGACGCGGGTCCGCCGAGGCCAGTGCCTCGGCGCGATCCGCGCTTGGCGGATAGATCCACTCGGTGTTGATCTTCGTCTTCAGCGCCTTGGCCTCGGCACCAACCAGCTTCACCTCGCGCTCCCAGCCCTCCGTGTACACCGCGCCCCAGGGGCCCAGATCCAGGCAGGTCACATACTTTGGCTGGCTGTATGGGATTTGCTCGTCGCCAACCAGGTCCGCGGCCACGTTGTGTCCGGCGGAACGCCCAAGGTTCATTGCATGCTGGCATGACATCATGGCGTAGTTGCCGGCATCGTCAACGGCTGCATACGCGACGTCGCCCGTCGCATAGACCGTCTCGAGCCCCCTGACCTTCAGATAGTTATCGACGTGCAGACGGCCAAAGCCGTCGCGCTCGGCAGGGACTTGAGCCGTGAGCTTGCTGGCACGCGCACCGGCGGTCCAGATGACCGTCAAGGCTTCGATACGCTCACCGCTCTCCAGCGTCACGCCGGCCGCATCCACGGCCGCAACACCCGACCCGAGCTTCCACTTGACGCCAAGTTCCGTCAGCGCCTGGATGATGACTGGTCGAGGTCCGGCACCCAGATCCGGACCGATCTCGCTGGCTCGCTCCACGATGATCACATTGACCTGTGCGTCGTCTCCCAGAACCTCACGCAAACGTGCTGGCATCTCCGCCGCCGTCTCGATACCAGTGAAGCCTCCGCCTGCAACCACGACCGTGTTTCTGGCGATGCTAGCCGGACGGGTTGCCAGCTTCTCGATGTGGGCTTCCAGCGTTTTGGCGGAAGCCACCTGATCGACGTTGAATGCATGTTCATCCAGCCCGGAGATCTGCGGCTTGAACAGACGGCTTCCAGCGGCCAGCACCAGTCGATCGAAACCAAGCACGACGGGTGATGTCCCCGCTGCGCTGCTGACCTCCACCTGCTGATTCGCCACATCGATCCGCTCAACGTAACCCTGTACGAACCGGACGCCGACAGCCTTGAATATCTCCTGCAGCGGCGCCTTCATTCCGCCTGGATTCTGCTCGTAGAGGCGCGGCCGTACATGCAACTCCGCCTCAGGCGCCACCAACACGATCTCGATATCCGTGCGTCCGACTTCATCGAGCAGCCGGGCCGAAGCCAGCGCGCTCCACATGCCGGCGAAGCCGGCGCCAATCACAAGAATGCGTTTGGACATTTGCAAACTCCTGCATCAATCCCTGGTTTGAGTGATTCGGCCGCGCCTTCATCGCGCGCCCGCTTTCTTCAGCAATGACAAGCGTCAACTGCAATACTACGATTCTATGAGTCGTAGTTTTAAAAGCAAGGAAGAATTCGAAAGCCCGGGGTGTGCGTGCGGGAATCACCATCGTCCTTGCACCGTCGCCGCGGACTCGCTAGCATTACTGCCCCTTGCAGAGTCGTAGTTTATGGAGGGAGCGCGGCATAAGTCCCCAAAGAGACCGGCAGATAGCCCGCATCGCGGCACTAGCCAGGCAACGAGGCGCCAGCGGATGACGCTTGCCTAGCCAGTCCGCCGGGACAGCAGCGTAAGTCCGACCTCTGCGAACTTGAAATGCATCAGCCCGTAGGTCGGGAAATCAATCAAGATTCCCTCGGACGCATGTCGCCTCATGAATGACTCATATCCCGGGCTATATTCCGCATTGGTAAAGCTGCACACGACCACGCCGGTTTCACGGTCACCGAGCATCACCACGTCACCAACCTTCGCGTCCAAGCCATTCAGATACTGCATCGCCACCTCCGAAGCCATGTTCGATCGGCGCCAGATCCAGACGGTCCGCAGGGCAAAAGCGAAAGATGCTTATGCTGCACATATCGCGCGAAGTCCCTGATGCAACCGGCTAAGGGCGCCGGCTCGGCACCCGTCAATCGGCAATTGCAGAGTGCCCTTGATATGCTTTGATGGATTGACTATTCATGACAGCAACACAGAATGCGTGGACGCTACGTGCCAGCCACGCCGACGACGGTCCATGAGTGGGGGAAAAGGATGGGGAACGAGCTTGGGCAACTACAACGCTGGAGCACCGATCTGGTCCCAGCGACGCAAAGACGTGAGTACTTCCAGGCCGCCACTGAGTCGGCCATCATCCCGTTCCAGTTCGAAACGCCCTATTCGCCCGATCTGAGCGCGAAGATCGAGGCTCTGGCGCTCGGTCCCGTTACCGTGATGCACGTGGCAGGCTCCCCCCATATCGCGCGGAGCACGGCCGTCGAGATCTCACGACAACGCGCACGCTGCCTGAATCTGGTGCTCAGCCGAAACGTTCCCTGGAACCTGAGCTACCAGTCGAGAGTTTCGATGCGCCCCATGGATTCATTCATCACGGATTCCGTGCAGGCGCTAAGCCTCGATATCGCTTTTGACTACGACTTCATCAATATCGGTTTCGATCCGCAGTGGCTAAGCGAGTGGGTCCCTCAGACAGGCGCAGTGGTCGGCAGGCAATTTGGCGCTGACTCGCGCTGGGCAGTGGCGCTGAACACATTTATCGCCGCATTGCAGCCCACCACAATCCTCAATGCGCCGCTCCCGCCCCGACTGATCGTCGACCAGCTTGGAGCGTTGATTCTTCTGGCGTCGAGCGGACCGGATCAGGTCGCCACACATAAACACGAGGTCTCGAAGCCGCTAAACGAGAGAATCGTCGACTGCATTCGTTCGCGATGCACCGAGTCCACGTTGATCGCGCCACAGGTGGCAGCAGACCTGGGGATTTCGGTGCGATCCCTGCATCGCGCACTGGCCGCTCAGAACGAGACCTTTGGATTCCTGCTGATGAAGGCCCGCATCGATATCGCCGTGCGTCAGTTGTCATCGCCGGCGTTCAATCGCCTCACCGTGGCGGCCATTGGCCGCAGGTGCGGCTTCACGGACGACTCTCACTTCACGCGCGTTTTCCGTCGGCATGTGGGCGTGACACCGCTGGCCTTGCGCCGTGCTCGGCTTGCATAGCCGGGATCCAGCTGGCTCAACATATCGTTTGCAGATCACTGATCGAACCCTCTCCACATTCCTCAAGCTCCACACGAAAGATCGTCCTTGAATTCTGTATCGATCAATCTAAAATACGTTCCATATCATTCGATACAGAATTCTGCTGCCATGGCACGACCCCGCCAATTTGACGCCCAAACCGCACTTTCCGCCGCGCAGGACGCGTTCTGGGCCAAGGGCTACCACGCCACCTCGACCCGCGAACTGACGCAGGCGATGGGACTGACGCAACCTAGCCTCTACAACGCCTTTGGCGACAAACGCACACTGTTCCTGCAGGCGCTTGAGGACTACCTGAACCACACGCTCCGCGAACGGATTGCGCGACTGGAAGGCACCCTTCCCCCGGCCCAGGCGTTAGAAGCATTCTTTGCCGAAAGCATCGAACGTGGCGCCTCCGATCCGCAGCATCGGGGATGCATGCTGATCAATACGGCGCTCGACGCATCGGCTGACGACCCTGAACTGGCGGCGATCGTTGCAGAGGAACTGACCACACTCGGCCACTTCTTCGAACGCACCATTCGCGCGGGCCAGGCCGACGGGAGCATCGACCCGACACTCGCTGCCAGGGACGCTTCGGCCACGCTGCTGTCGGTACAGATCGGCCTGCGCGTGATGTCTCGCGTCATGCCGGATCGCGCACTGCTCGAGGCATCCGTCAGACCCGTACTGGCCCTGCTCAGACGCAAGCCGCACGTCGCGACCTGACTTTTCCCTGAATAGCGCTTCGTCTCTACGCGCGGCTACCGCCTGCGTGGGGCGGCGCTCGCCCAGAGGTATCACCCCATGTCACAGAACACTGTCACCACGCCAGTCCCAGGCACCACGGACCGTGCGCTGGATGCGCGTGCGCTCCACGCGGCGCTGGCCGGACTCTGCGCAAGCCTTGTCGCTATAGGTCTTGCCCGCTTCGCCTATACGCCGCTGATTCCCTCGTTGATCCAGGCCCACTGGTTCAGCGCCGCAGACACCGTGGCACTCGGCGCCGCAAACTTCGCCGGGTACCTCGCTGGCGCTGTGATTGGCCGCCCACTGGCGACCCGGCTGTCGAACCGCCATGCTTTACGTCTGCTGATGGTGCTGGCCACCGCGGCATTCTTTGCGTGCGCAGTACCCGTGTCGGTAAGCTGGTTCTTCCTCTGGCGCTTTCTTTCTGGCCTGACGGGCGGCGCCATCATGGTGCTCGTGGCTACTGCGATCCTGCCGCATATGCCGCCGGGCCGGCGAGCCTTCGTTAGCGGGATGATCTTCCTGGGGCTTGGACTGGGTATTGCAGCATCGGGCACGCTGGTACCAGAGTTGCTCAAGCTTGGGCTGGGACAGACGTGGCTTGGACTTGGTGCCGTGTCATTGCTTCTGACTGCTGTCAGCTGGAAGGGGTGGCCCTCAGCCGATGTGCCAACCGGCATGCCAGCACCAACTGCGGCAGGCCACCGCCCCGCCGACCATGCACAGGGTTCCAGCCATCCAGCATTGCGCGTGTTGTACTTCCAGTACGCCGCAAACGCGCTGGGATTGGTGCCTGCCATGGTGCTGTTGGTCGACTACGTCGCGCGCGGTCTTGGTCAGGGTGCATCGGCCGGCGCGGGGTACTGGGTACTCTATGGCGTCGCAGCTATCGCAGGCCCACTGCTCGCGGGCGCCATAGGTGGCAAGCTCGGATTCAGGAACGCCTATCGGCTTGCGATGTTGCTGCAAGGCCTGGCCGTGGGACTGCTGGCCGCCTCCCACCACACGGTAGCCCTGTGGCTATCGACCATCGTCCTCGGCACCTTCACGCCAGGCATTGTGCCGCTTGTCTTGGGCCGAGTGCAGGAGATGTTGCCCCACGACGCCACGGCCCAGCGCGCCGCATGGAGCCGTGCCACCATAGCGTTCGCGCTATGTCAGGCGCTGGGTGGCTACGGCTATGCGTATCTGTTCGCGCAATCGCATGAGAACTACAGACTGATCTTCATGTGCGGCGCAGTGGCCATGGCGGTGGCATTTGTCACCGACTTCGCCGTACGGCGACCGAAGGCCGACTGACGCCGCGGCTTCAACGTCCTACTTCGTTCCAAGTGAGCATGGCCGAGCATCCATTGACAGTCTTTTGCCGACGCCCCCCCGTGGGGCGCGCCATCTTCACGACTGGCTCCACAGTCGCCCCCGGTCCGTCGCACACCAGTCACGCAACATCCAACTTCTCCAGCCAATCAATCAGGTAGTCATACATCGCCGACAGCGAAGCACCCGCCGACTGGATTTGAGCCGGAGAGCCGGTCTCCAGCAGATCGACCATCCGATTGAGCAACCCGCGCAGGTATGGCTGCTCCATCACGGAAATCGCTCCGCCGGCACGATGACACCACTTGCTCAGCCCTGCAGGCGTCGGCGCCGCCAGCTGCGCATGCAAGGCGTCGCGATCCTGTGCCAGGGATCGCGAGAAGATCTCGCGCACGTCGCGCTCTGCCAACATGGGCACCAGTTGGGACCGCAGCCCGACGGTATCGATACATTCCGGACGGAACTCCCCGGATTCCGACGTCCGATCGGCCGATGATGCTTCCGGAGACGAAATTCACGTCTTGGGCAACGGCGCTTCCGGGCCTCCTTGCAATGCGGTCTCGATCGTCTGCCATAGCGATGCCAATGTCGCCGGCTTTACCAGGAACGCGTTCATGCCCACAGCCAGGCGCAGACGCTGGCTACGCCCATAACTGCGGCAGCAACTGCAAAAGCTGCGCAAGGCCGCTACCACACGCGGCACCGGCAGCGCGTGGCCCGAGTTCGCAAGATTGACGCACACCAACCGAGCCCTCATTGCGCTCCCGTTGCTCGATAAAAAACCCAGGCTGTCACGGGGAGCAACAGCCTGGGGCGGAAGTCCGGCAGACGGGATCAACCTGAGCTTGCCCCCGCAAAACGAA